>JAKJAB010000112.1 GCA_022707725.1 Chloroflexota bacterium
GCCGGTCCACGTCTCCAGGTCGCGGCTGGCGTAGAGGCCCACGGCGGGACGTCCCTCATTGCCCTCAGGCAGCGACGCGACCAGGTAGTACGTTTGCGTGGTCGCATCCGGCACGATAAACGGGTCGCGGATGCGCAAGTCTGCCAGGGTGTATGTCTTATCTATGTTCACTATCAGTTTCTCCTTAACAGCCCAAACGAGTTACTTCTCTAACCGGAAGACGCGATACGAGTGCGGTTTGAGCGTCGCGGCAAAAGCGTGCTTGCCGGTGCTCTCCCCGCGCCAATCGAGAATGGGGGCAGCGTCGGTCAGCGTCTCGCTGGTCAACACGTCGCGGATGGCGGTCACGGCGGTGTCGGCGACGATACGCACATCCACCGATTCCGGCAGAATGGACTCAACGATGAAGGTGTTATTGTCGTACACGAACAACATCACCTGCGCCGGGCCGTCCACGCGGACGTAGAGGTCGCGCAGGAGCAGCTCGCGGATACGCGCCAACGCTTCCACCGGCAGCTTGTACAAATCGTCGAAATTGTCGGGGATGGTGAGAACGTAGAGCACGCCGGCGCCATAGGCCGCATAGTGCAGCAGCGGATGGCCTGTCGTGCGCGATGTGCCAGAAATCTCTTCCCAGGAATCGTTGGTGAGGTAATCGATGTGCGGGAGCAGCACGGCTT
The DNA here is from genome assembly GCA_022707725.1 of Chloroflexota bacterium. Classification (GTDB taxonomy): domain Bacteria; phylum Chloroflexota; class Anaerolineae; order B4-G1; family SLSP01; genus DSWT01. Next base: position 681 of record JAKJAB010000112.1, read on the forward strand.
CGTCCGAATGGACCATGCGGAACCGCCCAATCAGGTAATCCTGCACGCTGGCCTTGCGGTCGGTGACGGTTAGCTCGACGATATCGCGGATGCCGCGCTCCTGCAACGCCTTGAACAGCCCAGACGTGACGACGACGGTTTTACCGTCCATAAGCTGCCCCTTGATTTTCGTCACGATGTCCGGGTCGAATTTGGCGGCTTCGGTCAGCAGGATCAGCGACTCATCGGCCGGGAACTCCGGGCGCAGGTCAATAGGGATGCCAAGCATCCCCAGGTAGCTGTGCAGGAAGTCTTCGCCGGTGGAATGGAACGGCTTGTAGCTCCTGACGCCCAGTGGATTGCCGAGTTCGGCGATCACGGGGTCGATTTGCGCAAGGGCGTGCCCGGCAGCCATAGCCAGCGATGTTTCCTCAGGCCAACTGCCGTCAGCCTGGAGCCACGGGGCCAACATCGCGTCGAAGTCGAAACTTGTTTGGCCCCCCTGCCACGGCGCGCGTTGGGCCGCATCGATGGGGCGCTCGAACTGCCCGAAGTTGAACAGCGTAATCTCCGGCGCTTTGGCGAACAGCGTCAGCCAGAGTTGCTCTGCGTAACGATCCAGGAAGAACGAGCCGAATGGATCGACCCAACCGCCCTGGTTGCCGCCAGGTTTGATGTTCTCGAAGTAGCGCACAATCGAATAACCGTGATACGCCTGCAAGTGCTGGTTGCTGAACACCGGGTCGCGGGTCTCTGTGCCGGTGTAGATGGCGTCGAACAACGTCGGTCCGGTTTCCAGATCGAAGCCGAGGCCCTGGAAGTGCTCGAACCAGTTGGGGTACTTGATCGTGACCTCGACCTGGGGGTTGACCGCCTTCGCCGGCCCGATGACCAGGGTTTGCGCGGCTTCGGTCATCTGCGCCAGACGGAAGGCGGTCCAGCTCCGCTCGCCTTTGGCAGCGATACACTGCGGGCACTTGCAGTTGGTGAAGAAGAAGTCGTCGAGGATGAAGGCGTCGAACAGGCTGGCCGTGTATTCGGCGATCTCCTTCACTTTCTGACGATCTTGCGGGTCGGCATAACAATAGGTCTGGAAGCGGTTGCGTTCGTTGACCGTGTAGGTGATCCCGCCGGACGTCTTGACGCCGTGGTCGGCGAAAAACCGCTTCGCCTGCTTCATCGTCGCCTCCGGCGCGATGATCGCGTCGCGGTGCGTCTCCAGATACACTTTGTTCACCTTGACATAGCGGCTGATGACGTCGAAGCGCTGCTCCAGCCAGGCCAGATCGGCCATTTTCTGCACATCGTAGACGGTACAGTAGATGGCGACATCGAAGTTCCGGTAACGGTCGCGCGAATCATAAGTTGACATGCTTGATAAGCCTTCTAAAAATAATCAGATAGCCGGATGGTTCCGTAGTCAAAGTCGTTCGTTTGAACGTGTAGACACATGAGGGGTATTCTAGTCCAGGCTGGGGAATCACGCAAATGAAAGATCGAGGGAGATTATGATTCGGTGTACAACGCAACCAGTTGCCGCCAGTGGCTAGCAATCCACCCCAGGCTGATGGCCACGCTCAACGAGACGAAAATAACGGGATACATATAGTAGCGATCCCAATCCAACGGGGTCAGCAAGGGCGGCAATGCGGTGGTACCAGCACCGACAACCAGAATCGCTACACCGATTCCCGCGTAAGTCGCCTTTCCCTCGAATATGCCCTCCTTGCCCCGCAACCAGCGCCACGCACCGCGAATCAGCAGGTACAGACCAAGCAGGGTCAGCGGCATGTCGAAGAACTCGATTGATGACCGACAGAAACGCCATCGCCGCCCGCGACGACCGGAGCAGGCCCGGTGACGGCTGCGTCAGCGTCCAGTACTGCGCGCTCCAGACGGGCGTGGAGGACGCCTGGGGAGCCAGCGTCGCAACCAACCGCGCCGGAATGGGGAAGTCATCAGGGACGACGCTTGTACGCAACCAGTCCGGTTCGCTAAAACAGGGCGTTAGCCCGGCTTCGAAATAGCAGCTGGTCGCCATCCAGTGGCTTTCGTCGCTATGAAAACTCACCGCTCCGAGGCGGCTGAAAAAGACATTGCCCAAGACAGCAGCAACGACAATCACTTCCAGCAAACTAGGCCCTTCGATAACAATGTCTTTATCGCCAACCGTGGTTTGTGAACAACTTCATCATAACCGCGAAGCCCATGCCTGTCAATTTCGATGTAATCGTCTTAATCTTCAAAATTGCCTATTGACAAAATGTGAAATTTGCTATAAAATGTAATCGATTTCAGAAACCGATTTCTGAAACCGATTTCTGCAAATACTTGCAAGCCAATCCATCACACAGAAGGTCATAGAGCATGTCGCGTACTACTATCGCAGATGTTGCGCGCGTTGCCGATGTTTCCAAAGCCACGGTTAGCCGCGTGCTGGCCGGGCAAAGCAAGTACATCCGTGAGGAAACCCGCCAACGTGTCCAAAAGGCTATAGAAGAGCTTGGCTATCACCCGAGCGATATGGCACGCAGTCTCAAATCCAAACGGAGTTGCACTTTAGGCATTGTCGGTTATGGTCTGGAGTTTTTCGGACCCTCCTGTACGATCTCCGGCATCGAACAAGAAGCCAGTGAACTGGGTTACACCCTGCTGCTCCATCTTATTCGTCAGCCTGAGACCAATAACGTTGAGGAACTCCTGGAGCGGATGCAATCACGTTACGTGGACGGCATCATTTGGGCGGTGCCGGAGATCGGTGAAAATCACGCCTGGTTGGAAGATAAAACACTCTGGCCTTCTGTGCCCATCATCTTCCTCAGCACCGAGCCGCGCCCAGACAGGTTTGTGGCAGCGGTAGATAACCACAATGGTGGGATGATGGCCACCCGGCATTTGATCGTGCAGGGTTGTCAAAACATCGGCTTGATCACCGGGCCGCTGGACTGGTGGGAAGCGCGCCAACGCAAACTTGGCTGGAAGGATGCCCTGGAGAGTGTCGGGCTGCCGCGCAAGGAGGGGTACGTCGTCGAAGGCAATTGGTCAGCCCTCAGCGGCGAACATGGCCTCACCCAACTGCTCACCCGCTACCCCGAAATCGACGGCATCTTCGCCTGCAACGATCGTATGGCCGTTGGGGCGCTAAAAAGGGCGCGGCAGATGGGTCGCCGCGTTCCTGAAGACCTCGCCATCATCGGCTACGACGACGTGCAGGATGCCGAGTACTTCTATCCCGCGCTCTCGACCATGCGCCAGGATATGATCGAGTTGGGCCGTCTCGCGGTCAGAAAATTGGGTCAGGTCATCGAGGCAGGACATAACGACGTTCTCTGTCCGCCGGAAGCCGTCATCCTGCAACCCGAATTGATCGTGCGCGCAAGCTCGCTCCTGCGGAAATAGGCTTTAGTCACATAGTGGTTGGTTGTATCGCTTGTAACCATTCTCGAAGAGGAACCCAAGTATGGGTGCTGACAAATACACAATCGGCGTGGATTACGGGACTGAATCGGGGCGCGCGGTGCTGGTAAACGTGGCGACCGGAGAAGAGGCGGCCAGCGCCGTCCATTCTTACGGCGACGGGGTGATCGACGCCCATCTCCCCGGCAGCGACACCCTCCTCCCCCCCGACTTCGCGTTACAAAACCCACAGGATTATATCGCTGTGCTCGAGGAAACCATTCCCGCCGTGTTGCGCGCCAGCGGTGTCGCGCCGGAAGACGTCATCGGTATTGGGACGGACTTCACGGCCTGCACGATGCTGCCCATCGACGCTCGAGGCGTCCCACTCTGCACACTGGCGCAGTGGCGAGACAATCCCTACGCCTGGGTGAAGATATGGAAACACCACGCCGCGCAGCCAGAGGCTAACGAGCTGAACAAAATCGCGCGCCAACGCGGCGAGACCTGGCTCGACCTCTACGGCGGCAAGATTTCGTCCGAGTGGCTTATCCCCAAAATTTGGGAGACGTTGAACAAAGCGCCGGAAGTCTTCGCGGCAGCGGATCGCTACATCGAAGCCGCCGATTGGATCGTGTTACAGCTCACCGGCGAGGAGAAGCGCAACGCCTGCACCGCCGGGTACAAAGCGCTGTGGCACAAGCGCAACGGGTATCCCAGCGACGATTTCTTCGCCGCGCTCAATCCCTCCCTGCGCCACGTCGTCGATGAGAAGCTATCGCGCGAGATTCATCCCCTAGGGCAGCGCGCAGGCACGCTCACCATCGCTATGGCCGAGAAGACCGGTCTGCTACCTGGCATCGCCGTGCCGGTCGGCAACGTGGACGCGCATGTCGCCGTCCCGGCGTCCACCGTAGTCGGCCCAGGACAGATGGCGGCGATTATGGGCACATCGACGTGCTTAATGGCGCTCGGCAAGCAAGAGCGCATTATCGAGGGGATGTGCGGTGTGGTAGAAGACGGTATCATCCCCGGGCTATACGGCTTCGAGGCCGGGCAATCGTGCGTGGGCGATCACTTCGCCTGGTTCGTCGAGAACGGCGTGCCCCCCGCCTATTACGAGGAGGCCGCGCGGCGCGGGCTGACCATCCACCAGTGGCTAGAAACCCTGGCGGCGCGGCAGAAACCCGGTGAGCACGGACTGCTCGCGCTGGACTGGTGGAACGGCAACCGCTCCATCCTGGTAGATGTAGATTTAGCGGGGTTCCTGCTGGGCGCAACGTTGGCAACCCGGCCCGAAGACATCTATCGCGCATTGATCGAAGCCACCGCCTACGGCGCACGCATCATCATCGAGGCGTTCCAGGCAGGCGGCGTCCCCGTGAACGAGATCGTCGCCTGTGGCGGCTTGCCGGGGCGCAATCGCCTGCTCATGCAAATCTACGCCGACGTGACAGGGCGCGAGATCAAGGTTGCCGGCACAGACCAGGCAGGCGCGCTTGGTTCGGCAATGTTCGCGGCAGTCGCGGCGGGTAAGGCAGCCGGTGGTCACCACAGTATTTTCGAGGCCGCGCAGGCTATGGCCCATTTGCAAGAGCGCGTCTACAAGCCCATCCCGGCGCACAAAGCCATCTACGATCAACTCTACGCCGAGTACGTCCGGTTGCACGATTATTTTGGGCGTGGGGCGAACGACGTGATGAAGCGCTTGAAGTCGCTGCGCCAGCAGGTGGTGGCAAACGGTTAAATCTAGAGGCAAAAGGAGGTGAATGACAAAACAGTTTTCGAGATCGGAGGAAGAAGTGCCTGCTCAGTCAATGGCCTTGCCAAGCAGACACTTCCGACCAGGCGATACGGCCCGTAATTGGGCCACATCGCATATCAATTATATCACAGACATCTCCGCGAGGAGAACCAACACATTTAAGGAGAAAGGATCATGTTTCGCTTCAAAAAACACATCTTGCTGATCGTTGTGACTGCCATGCTTCTGGCAGCCTGTGGTGGCAAAGCCCCCGCATCCGAAAAGGCCAGTTGCGCGCCGAACTGCCAGTATACCGATATGACGTTCTGCTATCCGCAGCTTGGCGCGGAAAGCGACTGGCGCACAGCGAACACCGCTTCTTTCAAAGAGACCGCCGGCGAACGGGGCGTGCGCTTGATTTTCTCCGACGCGCAGCAGAAGCAGGAAAATCAAATTTCTGCTTTGCGCTCCTGCATCCAGCAAGAAGTTGATGTGATCGGCCTGCCCCCGGTGGTCGAAGATGGGTGGGAGGCGGTTTTGACGGAAGCCAAGAACGCCGGGATCCCCGTCATCATCGTGGATCGCAGCGTCAGCGCCAGCAAAGACCTGTATGCCTCACACATCGGCTCGGATATGAAATTGGAAGGCGAACGCGCCGCTGCGGAGTTCAACAAGCAGTTCCCGAATGGCGCCAAGGTTCTGGAGCTCTCCGGGACGACCGGCTCCGGCGCCGCCGTTGGGCGCGCCGAGGGATTCCGCGCCAAGCTCAATGCCAAGATCGAGATCATCGACTCGCAGACCGGCAACTTCACCCGCGCCGAGGCGCTTCCGGTGATGCAGGCTTTCCTGCAGAAATACAAACCCGGTGTAGATTTCCAGGGCATCTTCATCCACAATGACGATATGGGCATCGGCGCCATCGAGGCGTTGAAGGCGGCCGGCGTCAAGCCTGGCGACCTCTTCATCGTCTCTGTGGATGGCACGCGCGGCGGCTTCCAGGCCATGGTGGATGGCTGGTTCCAGGCTGATGTCGAGTGTAACCCCCTGCTTGGGCCACAGGTCTACGAAATGGCGCTCAAACTCATGAACGGCCAAACGATCGAGCGGGAAGTGCTCACCGACGAGACGGTCTATTATCCGGCCAACGCCGCTGAGTTGCTGCCGACTCGCAAGTACTAAACCATAACACGATAGCGCGGTAAGTCGCGCAAGCAAACCGGGTCGATAGAGAAGCGGCGTGTTGTCCACGGCGCTTCTCTATCCCAAATACAAATCATTTCGGGCAGGTTATTTCTATGAAAGATCCAAACGATATCGTAGAAATGTTGGGAATCACCAAATCCTTTCCAGGCGTGCTGGCCCTCGAGGACGTCGATTTTGTCCTGAGAAAAGGCGAGATCCACGCGCTGGTAGGAGAAAATGGGGCCGGGAAATCCACGTTGATCAAAGTCCTAACGGGCGTGGAGCAACCAGACAAAGGCACTATCGAGCTTGATGGGAAGTTCGTGCACGTTAGATCTCCCCAACATTCCCAGGAACTTGGCATTAGCACGGTCTATCAAGAGGTCAATCTCTGCACCAACATCTCCGTCGCCGAAAACATTATGCTGGGACGTGAGCCGCGCCGTTTTGGCAGCATCCACTGGCAAAAGATGAATGAAATGGCGCAACATGCAATCGACCGCTTGAGCATCGACGTCGATGTGACTAAACCGCTGGGGGATTATTCGATTGCCATCCAGCAGATGGTAGCCATTACGCGCGCGTTGGAGGTTTTGTCGGCCAAGGTGCTGATTCTGGATGAACCGACCTCCAGCCTGGATATCCAGGAAACGAACTTGCTCTTCGACGTTATGCGCAAACTAAAGAACGAGGGTATTGGCATTATCTTCATTACCCATTTTTTGGATCAGGTCTACCAGATCGCAGACCGGATCACAGTCCTGAGAAACGGCAAGCTGGTAGGCGCCTACGAGGCTTCCACGCTGCCCCGTTTCGAACTGGTCGCTAAAATGCTAGGGCGCAGTTTGATCGAGTTGGATGCGATGGTCAAAGAGAAATCCCAGGAAGAAGAGGCCAGGGACAAGCAGCTTTTGGTCGAAGCCAAAGCCCTGGGATTGACAAGGGTGCTGGAGCCGGTGGATTTGGAGTTAAACGCGAACGAAGTTCTGGGCATTGCCGGATTGTTAGGTTCGGGGCGCACAGAGATGGCCAGTTTGATCTTTGGGGTCGCTGCGCCAGATAACGGTTCGCTCATCGTCGACGGTGAGAAGGTAAGCAAATTCTCCCCCTTTGAGTCGCTAAAACGCGGGGTCGCCCTGTGTCCTGAAGATCGCAAAGCAGAGGGCGTGGTGGGAGACTTGACCATCCGCGAAAACATCATCCTGGCATTGCAAGCGCGGTACGGATGGTTCAAATTCATCCCCCCACAAAGACAAAACGAAATCGCCAACAAGTATATTGAGTTGTTAGGCATTGTCACCCCTTCGCCTGAGCAGTTGGTCAAGAATTTGAGCGGCGGCAATCAACAGAAAGTGATCCTTGCCCGTTGGCTTGCTACAAACCCCAAGGTTCTTATCTTGGATGAGCCAACCCGGGGCATCGACGTGGGGGCCAAAACGGAAATACAAAAACTGGTGATGCAATTGGCAGAGGAAGGCAAATCCTGCGTGTTTATCTCCTCTGAATTGGAAGAGGTTGTGCGTGTCAGCGACCGCGTGGCCGTACTACGCGATCGTAACAAAGTTGCAGAATACGCCGGTGACGTGGATGAGAAGACCCTTATTCAAGCCATGGCAGGAGAAGTATGAAACAGACAGCATTTCTTAAAAAAATCCGTGAAAGCCAGTTGTTCTGGCCGTTGGTGGCCTGGGCGCTGATTCTGATTTTCAACGCCATTGTTGCGCCCGGTTTCTTCAAACTTGGCATCATCGAAGACCCGGTATATGGAAAACGCTTGTACGGCAACCTGGTCGACATCTTCAACAATGGCGCGCCCCTCATGTTAGTGGCCATCGGGATGACCCTGGTGATTGCTACGGGAGGCGTCGACCTTTCGGTGGGCGCCGTCATCGCCATTTCAGCGGCGATGGGGGCGGTGCTCATCAATCCGGCGCTGGGGAATCAACTGATCACGAATGAAATCTTGACCAGAAACGCAACCAATACCCCCCTCCCCCTCATCATCCTGGCCAATCTTGCCGCCGGTACACTGTGCGGGGTGTGGAACGGGTTGCTGGTTGCCAGGGCTAAAATCCAGCCGATGGTGGCCACGCTGATCCTGATGGTTGCCGGGCGCGGCATTGCGCAACTGATCACCAATGGGCAGATTATGACGATCTATTACACGCCCTATTTCTGGTTCGGGAATGGCTATATCCTGGGTTTGCCGGTCTCGATCTATATTGTGGCGGCCGTGTTGCTGCTGGCCTGGCTGTTGGTGCGCAAAACCGCGATTGGTTTGTTTATCGAGTCCGTCGGAATCAATGCCAAATCGACGTACTATAGCGGCATCAACGAAAAAAACGTCAAACTGCTGGCCTACACCTTCTGCGGGTTTTGTGGCGCGATTGCCGGTCTCATTCTCAGTTCCTACGTCCACAGCGCCGATGGCAACAACAACGGGCTGAACTACGAGTTGGATGCGATCCTGGCGGTCGTCATGGGCGGGACTTTGATGACCGGGGGGCGATTCTCTATGCTGGCCAGTGCGATCGGCGCGGTCGT
>JAKJAB010000113.1 GCA_022707725.1 Chloroflexota bacterium
CTTTGCGCTATGTAGAACACCATCATCGGAATAACGGCAATGACACCCATCAGCATTGTGACGGCCACAGCCACATACTCGCGTTCTGCAACGCTGTACAGCCAGCCAGTCAGCCAGAAACGCCCTAAGGCAATAGCCACCACGTACCCAAACAACCCCGCAACTAATCCGACCAGGGCAACACGCACAGCGATGAAGGTGGCGAATTTACGCTGTCTGGCCCACAGATAACCGGCCAAAGCGACCAGCAATGCGCCGCTCACAGCCCACCGCAGCAACATAGTACCTTGCACCACCGGCGCATATAGCGGATCGGGGAGACTCTGGTTCCTCTGCGGTAGTGGTGTGGGTGTCGGAGTAGGCTCTGGAGTCGGCGTAGGCGTCAGCGTGGGCGTGGGGGTTGGCGTGGGAGTTGGTTCAATCGCCGTGATCTCGATAGGACCTTCGGCGCGGATGGTGAGTTGCAGGCGCACCGAGTTGATTGCCGGTTCGGACTGCGCAGTAATATCCAATTGCCCCTCGCGGTCCAGCACGATGGACGTGGTTGCTACACCGCCACGTGCTTCAGAAACGACGACGCGTTCGATGTCTTCTTGCGGATAGGTCAGGGTAAACTGTACAGGAGTTCCATCGGGGATTGGACGCCCATTGTGATCGACAATCACATCCGTGCGTAGATTGAGAATGCCCCCCTTGAGAATCTCGGAGCGCGCAGTTTCTGTAAGAACTTCACCGGTTGCATCGACAATGTCTAGCGATATCAACTGATTAGGGGACGGCATCGTCTGCCGCGCAATGGAATAGTTGAGCGCCGATATATCTACCGGAGAAGCGCCCGAAGCGACTAAATCACCGAACAACGCTCGCACACCCGCATCCACAAAAGCCGAGCCGGATGAATAAAGCACATAGAAGTAATCCAGTTTGCTGATTTCGGTACTGTCCAACTCATAGGGCGGTCCAAATGCAAGGACAACGATGTTGCCGGTCACACTAGGCGCATACTTGGCCAAAAATGTCTTGAGGGCATAACTGCTTGGATCGCCGGACTGCAATCCCGTCGTGGCAAAGACGACCCACCGCGCGCTTGCGACGGCATTCAGGACGACCGTCGCGATGGAAGGCGGGCCTTCGGTCAGTGTGATCTCCTGCTCGGCCGTCAATGCTGTCTGCAATTGTTCAAACGTAAAGTATTGCACTCCAGCGGAAGAGACGATATCGGTCCCATTCGGTCCATACAGCCGCAACACCACATCCCGCAACGCATTTGCCTGCAATAATGGGAACGGCCGATAATCGGCAAAGGGCTGCGCGTAACGCTCCTGCGTGAAAATAACGATGGAATCTCCCTCCTGGAAAGCCGGCGCAGTCGCATCAGTCGATAAAGGCACAATGCGGGTCAACGCATTGACCGCCACTTCATCGTCAACGGAATGCTTTATAGCAAAATCAGTAAGTCGTTCAGGATCGAGCTGGACAGCGTCCCAGGAAAACCCACTATAAGCGTTCATTTTCATGCTCAGGATCCGGTAGACAGCGGCATCGACAATCACGCGGAAAGTTGCCTCCGTCTTGTACCGAGACGCGAGATAACTTAACGTATCCCGCACATTCGCAAAATGTGCCCTCCAGTTCTCGCTGTCCGCGGCAAAACGATTGAGCATCAACAAATCATTGCCGGCTGTCAACGCATCTTGGGCCACGCGGCGCGCATTAAACGACAGGCCACGCGGATCGTAAGAGTAGTGGATGGATTTCAACCCAAGGTTATCGGAGACCAATATCCCTCCAGCCTGACGCCACGGCGCAAATTCGGGCAGGTTCATTACCGATTGCAGGGCCTGGGCATCCAGACTGATGGGACGCGTGGCCTGGCGAATGTTACCCTGGAAACCACGGTAGCGGATATGGGTGACCAGGAATCCATCGGCCACATTCCCGTCACCCGTCGCGCCTCGCGCGACAGCAAAGAAAGGCGCCAACTCAATCTGCCGGAGCTGTTCCAGTGTCTTCTGCACAGTGGGGACCTCAGCCTCAAGCGAGCGGTCGGCCCCGCCAAGGCCCGGCAGATGGCGTGGCATCACCAGCAAACGGCCTTCGCTCCCGCGATGCAACCCCTGCACATAAGTCTTCCCCAGCTCGCCGACCCAAAATGGGTCCCCGCCGAATGTATTCACGCCCAAATCAGAGACATCGCCCGGTCGCGGCGTATACGAGACATCCAGATTGGGACCCAGGTACAGATTGATACCCAGGTCGGCCAACTCTTCGCCCAGAACGCTGCCAGCCATTTCGATGAGAGCGGGATTCCACGTTGCCCCTAAAGCCATTGGAGAAGGCATAAAGGTGGTATCGGAAATAAAAGACGTGACAGGAACGCCATCAAGGCTGGCGCTTACCGCAACAAAAAGTGGGATGTAGGGGGACGCAGGAGCTTCCTCTGGCTCATCGGTCGGCAGCGTCGATTGAGCTTGCCAGACGTCCCAGGCAATCTGTTGCAGACGCGTAGTCAGTGAGAGCACTTCAGCAGGCGCGACCGGCGACACACCAAAATTGCCATTCTGAGGACGCAAGAGTACGCCCCCAATTTTATAGTCGCGAATCAATGCCGCAATCTCAGAACCATCGCTGACATCGGTGCCTGGAAACGCTACCAGCACCAACTGCCCGACTTTGGCTCCAGCGGACATCTGATCCATTAAGACGACGACAGGGTCAGGTGATGTTCCTTGCGCCTTGACCGTTGGGACGAACGACAATAGCAGAAACAACACCAAAGCCCCGCGACACAATAGACGGGTGCACATATTCTCCTCCACCGCTATTGTAACGCAGAGCGGGCAGTCTGGCAAGCACACAACTTGACTACCGTCCAAGCCCTGGTACACTTTCCGCTTGTCAGGAGGAAGTCAATCATGAAAATTTCACAGCGTATGCGGACTCATTTCGTCTGGGTCATCCTGTTCGCTTTGTGCATACTCAGCGGCTGTGGACAAAAACCACTGCTGCAGGATGTTTCCGTCGTGCCGGACACCATCACGCCCAATGCCGACGGCCAAACAGATTTGGCCCGAATTACGTTCACGCTCAATCGAAACGCCATCATCAGCATCAAGTTGCTTGACAGCAGCGGACAGGCGTACATCTTTCGCGCCCCGCGCTCTTTGAGCTTGAACGACAAGCCGTATACCGTCTACTTTGGCGGCGTGGTGGATGGCTTCAGCCTGCCCGACGAAGCGAACGACTTCACCATCGTCAAGCGCATGTTGCCTGACGATGTGTACACCTGGGAAATCCGGGCAGAGACCGAGGCAGGCGAAAGCGCGGTCATCACAGGGACGCTGACCATTCAGAACGCCGATACATCACTGCCGGGTATCCGCGGCTTCACCGTTTCTCCTACGGCTTTCTCCCCAAACCAGGATGGCATCGACGACCGCACGCGCATCAATCTCACGTTGGATAAAGACGTGGAAAGCCTGCGTGTCTATCTCGAAGGGGTAGACCGGACATCACACGCCATCCCGGAAGACGAACAAGCCACGCCCATCAACGCCAAGGGCTGGCACACCTTCGACTACGATGGCGGCATCGACGCCGGCGCGGAGCCGCCGCCCGATGGAATTTATACAGTATTCGCTGAAGCCCAGGATAAGATGGGGCAACATGTTATCGTCAGTAAGACGCTCGAAATCGTCAACGCCGGCCTGCCGCGAGCCTATATCCTCAATGGAGAAGTGAAATACTCGGCGACCTCTCTCGTCATCTCCGAGACACTATGCTTCACCCTCACCGTCGAGAACGACAGCGCCACTTACCTGCGCACGACCGGCCCGTGGCCCAACACTACCTATCGCAGCGATCAAAACTTCAACACGCTAGGTTGGTCGGAAGAATCCGGCGTTTTCCGCGTCGCGATGAATTTCGACACGAGCCTGAGCGATTATCCCTTCCGTTGGGGTATCGGAAAGCCTGACGGCGATCTCGTGCAGATTGGCGAAAACTGGTATCTGCCGCCCAACGCACGCTCACAAGTTACCGGTTGCGTACAGATCGTCAAGGCGCCTGTACGCAATCCGTTATATTACTGGATGGGCCTGATTCACGAGGATGTCGGCATTGCATCGGTGAACAATCGCGTCGATCCGAATTTCGTCACCATCTGGGAACCGTAAAAGGCTTGGGATTGCGTTATGTCACTTATTGCGCCCCCTACCCTGACCGTCATCATCGTCTCGTGGAACGTTAAAAATCTGTTGGACAACTGCCTTTTGTCACTACGCGAAGAACTCAAGGCATCCAAAGTCCGCACAGAGGTGGAAGTGGTGGACAATGCCTCGGCAGATGGCTCGGCAGAGATGGTGCGCGAGTGGCATCCCTGGGTACATTTAACCTCAAGCGCGCAGAACCTCGGATTCGTGCACGGCAACAATCTGATTCTGGCGCGCCTGCAACAGGACGGGCTGCCTGATTATGTATGGTTGCTCAATCCTGATACGGTGATCCGCCCTGGCACACTGACGACACTGCTACGCTTTTTCGCGGAACACCCGCGCGCAGGACTCATCGGCCCGCAGTTGCTCAACCCAGACGGTTCGGCGCAGACCAGCGCCTTCCGTTTTCCCGATTTGCTGCAACCGCTGTTCGACCTGAGATGGTTGCCACAGCGGTTCTACTACACGCGCTTCAACGGGCGCTATCCAGACACGGGGCAGCAGTCACTGCGCATCGATCACCCACTCGGCGCGGCAATGATGGCGCGCGGCACAGCAATACAGCAGGTGGGGACTCTAGACCCGCAGTTCTTCATGTACTGCGAGGAGATCGATTGGGCCTGGCGGATGAACAAAGCCGGGTGGGAAGCATGGCTGGTTCCCGAAGCCAAAGTCGTCCACTATAGCGGCGCAAGTACCAATCAAGCACGCCCGGCAACGACGGCCTATCTCTGGGAAAGCCGCGCCAAACTGTACCGCAAACACCGCGACCGGCTCACACGCGCGCTCGTGAGAGCTGTCGTGCGTCGCACCTTCTCGAAGAAGGCGACCAAGGCTCCCACCGATGAATGGCGTATCGCCTACGATAAAATCGTCGCCGCCTGGGAAACTGTATAGAACGATAAGACCGACTATCAGACTAACCGACCATGCTCAAAGCCGTCATTTTAACGCTCAACGAAGAACGACACATCACCGCCTGCATCGACAGCCTGCGCTGGACGGACGGCATCGTCGTGCTGGACAGCTTCAGCAGCGATGCGACCGTCGTGCTGGCGCAACAGGCCGGCGCGGAGATCATCCAGCACCGCTTCGAAAACTATTCGCAGCAGCGCAATGTCGCGTTGGAGAAGGTCGAGGCAGAGTGGATCTTTTTCGTGGATGCGGACGAACGTGCCACGCCGGCTCTCGGGGTAGAAATCCGCGACGTCATCGCACAGCAGGACAAGGTCGGGTGGTGGGTGCCGCGCCACAACTATATCTTCGGTCACCGGATGCGCGGGGCCGGGTGGTGGCCCGACCACCAATTGCGCGTGCTATGCCGCGACCGCGCGCGCTACGACCCCAACCGCGCTGTCCACGAAGAAGCCATTCTCGACGGTGAAGCCGGATACCTGACCCAGCCTTTCATCCACTACAACTATGAGACGCTGGGACAATTCGTCGCCAAACAACGCAAATACACCGACTTCGACGCCGGTATCCTGCTGCAAAAAGGCGTGCGGCCCAAGTTCTACACACCCTACACGCAAATTCCACGCCATTTCTGGTGGCGCTTCGTCACCCTCGGCGGCTGGCGCGATGGACCGCACGGCATCCTACTCTCTGGATTGATGAGCTACTACGAGATGCGCAAATACCAGCACGTCCGCAAAGTACAACGGTCAGCCGTCAGCGTTTAGCTTTCAGCGATTGGCAAGACAACACGATAAACATAACGCATAGAGAATCAAGGATACAACCATACATGGCTCACACATCGTGCATCACGCTACACGCTTCACGCATCACGTTTCACGCCCTGTGTCTGCTGGCGCTCATTCTGCCACATCCAGCCATCGCCGCTGGTATCCCCGACCGACGTTTCGGTGTGGTGGAGAGCTACGCCGCGTCCCAGGCTGCCAGCGCACTCGGCGCCGGCTGGACGCGCGTGACCTTCGAGTGGAATCAGATTCAACCCAACGGCGCCGGAGATTGGATCGAGTACCCGGTCGCCAGTGGCGTGCTCGATGCCGAACGCGCCGCCGGTCGTGAAATCGTCGGGCTGATCGTGGCCACGCCAGGATGGGCGGTGGACGGTAGCAAAGGCATCGGCGTTCCGGCAGGGTTATATCTACCCAACGACTACCCCGAAAACACGTGGGCTACTTTCATCCGCAAGTTGATGACGCAACACGCCGCCCGCATCCGTCACTGGATTATCTGGAACGAACCTGATATTTGGGACACAGGCTTTCAGTCGTGGGGCGGGTCAGCCGAGGATTTCGTCCAGTTGATGCGGGTGACCTACACCGTCGCGCACGAGGTCGACCCGAACATGGTTATCCACCTGCCCGCCGTTACACACTGGTGGGATGCTAACTACGGGCGCGATTTGTTTCTCAAACGGTTCCTGCAAGTCCTCACCACCGATCCAATGGCAAGTGGCAACAACTACTACTTCGACGCCCTGACGCTGCACATCTACTTCAATCCGGATACGGTGTATGATCTCAGCCGCTTTTATCTGAACCTGCTGGGCGAATTCGGCATCTACAAACCCCTGTGGATCGCCGAAACGAACGCCGCGCCATCCAACGATCCGGCGTGGCCTGTAGCCAATCCACAGTTCAACATCACGCAAGAAGACCAGGCTGCATACATCATCCAGGGATTTGCGATGGCGCTCGCCGCCGGAGCGCAGCGCGTCGCCGTTTACAAAATGGCCGACCTGGCCAGCGACACGGCCAACCCGGAACCCTTCGGGCTGGTGCGGCAAGATGGCAGCCACCGCCCGGCATTCACCGCATACCAGGTGGCCACGCGCTATCTCGCGGGGTTCACACGCGCCAGCCTCGACCGGCGCGATGATGCCGCCGTCATCACCGTCGAGCGCGACGGCGGCTGGACGACCGTGGCGTGGGCGCGCGGCCCCGCCGATGTCGCCGTGCAAGTCACAGCGCACGCGGGATCGGCGCAACTCGTCGATTGGCGCGGCAACCGCCGTAGCCTGACAGCGCGCGACGGCGTTTACACGGTGACGTTGCCCGCCAGCCCTTGCCACCACGCAGGAAATCCCTGCCTCATCGGCGGAAGCCCTTACTTGATCGTTGAGGGCGCCGTTGCCAGTGGAGCGCCGCCGCTCAGCCAGCCCACACAAGGCCAGGCCGTCACAGCGACGCCGCAGCCAACGTCCGCACAGGACGCCGAGATGGGCGACACAACGCCGACGACGGTCCCCACGGTCGAAGCGACCTTCACGCCAACGGCGACCCCCACGATCACACCAACGGCGACGCCGATCCGTACACCACGTCCCACAGCGGCACCCACACGACGCCCAACCGCCACAGCCACCGCAACCCCAACACCGACACCCTTACCAACCGCCACCCCCACCACAGCCCCCTCACCAACCGCGACACCGGCGCCCACACCCATATCGCCACCGCGCGCGACACCGCTGGCTATCGGAGCTACACTTGGGGGAGTCATCGGCGTGCTGTGGTTTGTCGTCCGCAAAAGCAGGCGGACATGAACAAAAACCGCCACGCAGGCGCACTCCGCCGCGCACCGCGTTTGTTGTTCAGCAGCCTCGCGTTGTTAGGCGTGGCCATCACGCTCCTGCTCCTCTCGACGACGTTCAAGGCGCCTGCTCCTGCCCCAGCGATCTCGATACTGGCGCAACCTTCGCCGCCATGGGATTTTTTCCCCACCCGTGTCCCCATCCCAACAGAGACGCCCATCCCCACAACCACCCCCGAAGCGACCGGCCCATTGCAGATTATGAAACTCGCCCTGGTGCGCGATGCATTTGAGGTGGCGGAGGTAGCCTGGGAAGAAGCCAAACGCGTCACACCGGAGGATAGCCCGCATCGTGGACGTGTGCTGCGCGAGGGTGCGCGGCTAGCACTGCTGCGTGGCGACATCGACACCGCCGAAACACGCGTCTGGGACGCCGTGCGTGTTTCAGCGCAAGAGGCGGAAACCTGGGCACTCGCCGGCGTGATTCTGGCGCGACAGGGTGAGCCAAAAGTCGCCGAGGCAGCCCTGCGCGTCGCCGAATCCCTCGATCCCGGCCTGACGCCCAATGTCTTCGCCGACCGCTGGCGCGCAGCCCGGCAGGCCGGCGACGGGAATATGATGACGGCGCTCGCTCAAACATACGGCCGCCGCGATCCGGAGAACCCCCTAGGGTTCTACTACCGGGCCGCCGCCATGCTCGCTTCCGGGGAAAGCGACGCCGCTCTGCACCACCTGCTGATCCAACTGCGCGCCGAACCCAACAGTGCCGCCGTCCTCTGGTACGCACTCGGAGAAGCCTATCTCGCGGAGCACGCTTACAATGAGGCGCTCGTCGGCTTTGCCGTAGCCGAAGAGCGCTTCAAAGCCGGCGATCAGAGCCTCTATCTCGCCAGCGATGATCCGCTGCGCGATCTCAACGTCAACCGCGGTCGCGTCCTGGTAAGCATCAGCGATCCCGAGCACTGCGCCCAGGCCGAGTCGTTACTGCGACGCTGGAATGCCCCTGCCGACATCGTCGCGCGCGCGCGTTTCTGCCAGACCCCCACCCCCACCCTCACTCCCTGGATTCCAAAGCAAATTTCAACTTATCCACCGTGATAGCTGCACGAACTGCTGCGGCAATTCGCTGAAGAGAAACTTGGGCAAACCCCGGATAGGGGAGATGCGGCGCGGGATGCGCACAGCGCGTACAACTGCGCCCGTCTGGCGCAGTTGATGGCTAACTACAAAAGCCCCAAACAGCGGGAAGCGCGCCGCGCGCTGGTAGCCGAATTGGAGAACGCCAGCGCCGCCTGGGAATGGGGCATAGCGCGCGTCCATGTGGCCCGGCTCGATCAGGCAGTTGAGGGGTTGTGCACCGCCTATGAGCTGCATTATCAAGATGATAGAGCTGAAGCCGCATGCCAGCGCGCGGCGGAAAAACTCGAATCGAAAGGTCCCTGGTGACAGCGCGTGCGCTGGGGGTGCCGGGTGCACTTTCCAATACACTGGGTAGTTTGAGTTATATTGCGAATACTCATAATCGAATGGATGATGCTGAACGTCTGATGCGCGAGGCTCTACAGATCTCTCGGGAAAGCGGCTATCGTAGCGATATCGTGTGGGGATTGGATGGTCTAGCCTGGGTTCTCAGACAGCAAGGGATGTTCGCGGAAGCGCTCACCTTGCTAGAGGAAGCGATCGCCATCTCCCAAAATGAAGGATACGATTCGCGTTATGGTAAGTAGGGGCGCATTGCACATAGGTAACTATGATCGGGCCTACGAGGAGGCAATGGACGTCCTACCCACAACGCGAGA
>JAKJAB010000114.1 GCA_022707725.1 Chloroflexota bacterium
CATCGGTCTGATCGAAGAGGCCGCCATCGACAATATCCCCGCCATCGTCATCGATCCCAAAGGCGACCTGGGTAACTTGTTGCTGACTTTCCCCCAACTACGCGGCGAGGATTTCTTGCCCTGGATCAACGAAGACGACGCCCGCAAGAAGGATATGACGCCCACCGCTTACGCCGAAGCGCAGGCCGCTCTCTGGAAGAAAGGCCTGGCGGATTGGGGACAAGACGGCGCGCGCATCCAAATGCTCAGGGAGGCCGCCGATTTCGTCATCTATACCCCGGCTAGCAATGCAGGTGTGCCCGTTTCCATCCTGCAATCCTTCGCTGCGCCGCCGGCCGCCGTACTGGATGACGGGGAGATGATGCGCGAACGCGTCGGCGCCACCGTCACCAGCTTGCTCGGTTTGCTGGGGATCGAGGCCGATCCTGTGCAGAGCCGCGAATACATTTTGCTCTCGACCATCCTCGATCTCACGTGGCGGCAGGGACGGGACGTTGATCTCGCCGCGCTCATCCAACTGGTGCAGAATCCGCCCGTCACCAAAATCGGCGTGCTCGATCTGGACTCATTCTACCCCGCCAAAGACCGCTTCGGCCTGGTGATGGCGTTGAACAACCTGCTCGCTTCCCCCGGCTTCAGCGCCTGGCTGGAAGGCGATCCGCTGGACATCGGCCAGATTTTGTACACGCCGCAGGGCAAACCGCGCATCGCCATCTTCTCCATCGCGCACCTGGGCGACCGCGAGCGCATGTTCTTCGTCTCTTTGTTGCTGAACCAGGTGTTGAGCTGGATGCGCGGCCTCTCCGGCACCACCAGCCTGCGCGCCCTGCTCTACATCGACGAGATTTTCGGCTACTTGCCGCCCACCGCCAACCCGCCATCCAAGCTGCCGCTGTTGACGTTGTTGAAACAGGCGCGCGCGTTTGGCGTCGGTGTGGTCCTGGCGACGCAAAACCCCGTGGACCTCGACTACAAGGCGCTTTCCAACGCCGGGACGTGGTTTATCGGGCGCTTGCAGACGGAACGCGACAAGGCGCGTCTGCTGGACGGCCTGGAAGGCGCCGCGGCCAGCGTCGGCGGGCGCTTCGACCGCCGGGCGATGGAGCAGACGCTTGCCGGATTGGGCAGCCGCGTCTTTCTGATGAACAACGTCCACGAGGATGCGCCCGTGGTCTTTACCACCCGCTGGGTGCTGTCGTACCTGCGCGGCCCGATCACCCGTGAGCAGATCCGCGTGCTGATGGCGCCGCATAAAGCCGCGCCAACGACTGTACCAGCCCCAGTTATTGCAGCGACGACCGCCTTCGCGCCGGCGACGGTGGCTGCGCCTTCGGTGGTCGCTGCCCCGCCGTCCGCCGTTGCGCCAACGCCAGCCCCGGCCGGACTCCCGCCCACGTTACCGCCCGATGTATCCGCGTTTTTCGTCCCTGTGCGCGGCAGCCGCAAAAGCCGCACGGTCGTTTACAAGCCGTATTTGCTCGGCGCCGCGCGAACGCACTTCATCGATACAAAGGTGGGCGTGGATCAAATGGAAGATATCGTCGCCGTGACGCCTATCGCCGATGCCCCGATACCCGTGGATTGGGTGCAGGCGGAGGTCATCGATCTGACTGTGACCGACCTGGAGAAGCGCGGCGAGATCGACGCCCAGTATGGCGCATTGCCAACTGCAGCAGCCCAGGCCAAGAGCTACACCACCTGGAACCGCGACTTCGCCACGTGGGTTTACCGCGAGCAGAAGTTGGAATTGCTCCGCAGTCCCGGTTTGAAGTTGATCGCCTCGCCCGACGAATCGGAGCGCGATTTCCATATCCGTATCCAACAGATCGCGCGCGAGCAACGCGACGCTGCCCTCGATGCGCTGCGCAAAAAGTACGCGTCCAAGTTCACCACCTTACAGGAGCGTATTCGCAGAGCGCAGCAGGCCGTCGAACGCGAACAGGCGCAGGCGCGGCAGGCCGGATTGCAGACCGCCGT
The DNA here is from genome assembly GCA_022707725.1 of Chloroflexota bacterium. Taxonomy (GTDB): domain Bacteria; phylum Chloroflexota; class Anaerolineae; order B4-G1; family SLSP01; genus DSWT01. The sequence continues at coordinate 1,978 of JAKJAB010000114.1, forward strand.
GAACGTGGGTTCGACGCTGCTGGGCGCGCTAATGGGCCGCAAAGCGGTCAGCGCGACCACCGTGGGTAAGGCCGCGACGGCGGCGAAGAGTATGGGCCGCGCCTCGCAGCAGCGCGAAGACATTGCCCGCGCCGAAGAAACCGTCGAAGCCTTGCAGAAGCAGTTGGCCGACTTGCAGGCCCAATTCGACACCGAAGCCCATACCCTGGCGGAAAAAATGGAACAGTTGGCGACGCAGGTGGATCACGTAACGATCAAACCCCGCAAGACCGACATCTCCGTGCAGTTGGTCTCCCTGGTCTGGGTGCCGCACTGGCAGGATGAGGGTGGGGGGCTGCTGGCCGCCTGGTAATATCCTGGTTGCAGGACGCCAAGCCAACTGTGTTTGACTTGACAATGCAATTGGATGCGAGTTAACGTGCAAGGGACTTCCTCGAGAGGGGAAGTCCATTCTTTAACTTGCACAAAAGTAGGGGAGACGTATACTTGCGGATGAACGATGTTCCAGCAGGAGGTAAGTTTTATGACGACTCTTTATGTTGAACCTGTTCAAAAATCTCAAGAGGTGTTTGACTAAGCGCAAGCGTGAACTGTGAAGTGCGTCCAGGCGCCCAAGGCTACCTCAACGGCGCAGTTATTTTTGTAGATGGTTCAGTTTTGCACTTTACCGAATTTCTTGACGAAGTGCGCGGTCAGGTAGAGAAGGTGATGTATACCTGCCATGATCAGGACTCGAATCAGCAGTTAGTCTTTCGTTACGATAACGCCCGTCATCGCCCCTCATTGCCATTGCACGAACATAAGCATATGCCAGAGCAGGCTGTAGCTGCGCCTGCGCCTTTGCTGGCTGAAGTGTTAGCCGAGATTATGCGCTACCAGGGAGAGTTTGCACTGTAGAAAGGTGCGCATCGAACGGATTTTCTTGACATTCCCTGTCTTTGCTTTACAATGAAAGAAATCGAAAGCAAACGAAGGCTGGGACGCGCGTGTATCTCGAAGAGCGGCGGCAGGCTATCCTCAATTTGATTGTAGACCACGGACGGGTTTCGGTGCCCGATCTCAGTGCGCGGTTCGATGTCTCCGAAGTGACCATTCGCGCCGATCTCCAGACGCTCGCCGAGCGCGGCTTGCTGGTCCGCACGTATGGCGGCGCGATCTCGGCGACGTATAACTTGCAGGAGCTTTCGCTGCTCCAACGCCGCCAGCAGCACATCCCCGAAAAACAGCGCATCGGCGCGGCGGGCGCGGCGCTCATTGCCGATGGCGAAGCCGTCTTCCTCGACAGCAGCAGCACGGCGCTTGCCGTGGCGCAGCACCTCAAATCCCGCCGCGATCTCACCCTGGTCACCAACAGCCTGGTCATCGCGCAGGAGATGCTCGGCCTGGCGGAGATCACCGTGGTGATGCCAGGCGGGACGCTACACCACGATACCGTTTCGCTCATTGGGCCGGACGGCCTGGCGTTTTTGGAGCAATATCACATCCGCAAGGGCTTCTTCGGCGCGTATGGCCTCAGCATGGACGCCGGTTTGACCGACGGGAGCGCGCCGGAATCCGAAATCAAGCGCGCGTTGGTGGAATTGTGCCACACTGTGATTGTCGTCGCCGATGCGGCCAAGTGGGGGCGCGTTGGCGTCACCTCGTATGCCGGCCTGTCCGAGGTGGATACCGTCATCACCGATGACCAGGCCCCGCCCGACCTCGTTGCCCAGGTCCGTGCGGCAGGCGTCGAAGTCGTGATCGTTTAGTTGTTTTTGACAGGCTTCACAAGATAAAGGGGACGTTTTGTCCTGTGCATCTCGTCGAAAAAGGGTATCATCAAATCTGTAAAAGAGAGGTAGTTATGGGTAAGGAAGTTGGTCTATTGAAGAAAGCTGGTTTGACGAAGGCCAAAGCCCTCGATATGGTGCAGCAGATGTGGGAAATCCGCATGTTCGAGGACACGGTCTACGATTTGTTGGGCAAGAACCTCATCCGCGGCGCGTCGCATCTCTACGCGGGGCAGGAGGCGGTGGCAGTGGGCGCGATGTCCACCCTACGCGAGGATGACCTCATCACCAGCACGCACCGCGGGCACGGGCATTGCCACGCGCGCGGCGCAGTGTTGCACACTACCGACGAGGAACGCCAGACGCACTACAACAAGATGATGGCCGAGTTGTGCGGGCGCTCCACCGGCTATTGCGGCGGGCGCGGCGGCTCGATGCACATCGCCGACGTGGAACGCGGCAATCTGGGCGCGACGGGCATCGTCGGCGGCAACATCCCCGTGGCGACCGGCGCGGGATTGGCGCAGAAGCTCCAGGGGACAGGGCGCGTGGTGTTGTGCTTCTTCGGCGACGGCGCATCGAATACCGGCAACTTCCACGAATCGCTCAACCTGGCGTCGCTGTGGAAACTGCCGGTGGTCTACATCGTCGAGAACAACCTGTACGGGATGTCGGTGCCGCTCTCGTGTTCGACGTGTACGCCGGCCATTGCGACGCGCGGCGATGCTTATGCTATCCCCAACCAGATCGTGGATGGGATGGACGTTTTGGCCGTGCGCGAGGCCGTCGCCAACGCCGTCGAGCACGCGCGCAGCGGCGCCGGGCCGTACCTGCTCGAATTCCAGACCTACCGCTGGTACGGGCACTCCCGCTCCGACCCGCGCGCCTATCGAACCAAAGAAGAAGAAGCCGCGTGGAAAGAACGAGACCCCATCCCCAACTTTGCCAAAAAGCTCGTTGACGAAGGCGTGGCTACGCAGGAAGAAATCGACGCGATCGAAGCCAGGGTCAAGGATGAGATTCAGGTGGCGACCGACTTTGCGTTTGGTTCGCCCCTGCCGCCTGCTGAAGAACTGGATCTGTACGTCTACGCGCCTTCCGCGTGGACAGATGCTGACGTGGCCCGCGAGAAGGAACTGCGCGAACGCGTGCGCAACGGCGGCCCGAACGTCAAGAAAACGCGCTACTGGGAAGCGATCCGTGACGCGCTGCGCGAGGAGATGCTGCGCGATCCACAGGTCTTCCTGATGGGCGAGGACATCGGCCTGTACGGCGGCGCGTATGGCGCAACGCGCGGGCTGTTCGATGAATTCGGTGCGGAGCGGGTGCGCGACACCCCCATCTCCGAGGCGACCATCGGCGGATCGGCGGTGGGCGCGGCGATGTGCGGAATGCGGCCCGTCGCCGAGATCATGTACGTCGATTTCACCCCGCTGGCGATGGATCAGGTCGCCAACCAGGGCGCGAAGAATCGCTACATGTTCGGCGGCAAGACCACGGTGCCGATGGTGATCCGCACCGAGGGTGGGGCGGGACGCGGGATCGCGGCGCACCACTCGCAGAGCCTCGAATCGCTGTGGACGCATTTCCCCGGCATTTACGTGGTGATGCCTTCGACCCCCTACGACGCGAAGGGTTTGCTCAAGGCTGCTATCCGCGACGATAATCCGGTGATGTTCATCGAGCACAAGATGCTCTACGGCATCGAAGGATTCGTCCCGGAAGAAGATTACATCATCCCCTTTGGCGTGGCCGATGTGAAGCGTGAAGGTTCAGACGTGACCGTGATCACCTACTCGCAGATGGTACACCGCTCTCTCAAGGCGGCGGAGAAGCTCGCGGAAGAAGGGATCAGCGTGGAAGTAATCGACCTGCGCACGCTCAAGCCGCTGGATATGGAGACGATTGCCGCGTCCGTCAAGAAGACCGGGCGCGTGGTCGGCGTCACCGAAGCGTACCGCGTCAACTCGTTCATCAGCGAGCTGGCAGCGCGCATTCAGGAGGAGTTGTTCGATTGGCTCGATGCCCCCGTCGTGCGGGTGACCGGCGCGGACGTGCCCGTGCCGATGAGCGAGTCGTTGGAAAACGCGATGGTTCCCTCCGTGGACGCCATCATCGCCGGTATCCGCAAGGTGCTGTAATATGGAGTAGGGAGTAGGGAGTAGGGAGTAAGGGACGTGCTCAGTCCTTACTCTTTACTCTTTACTCTTTACTCTTTACTTCATTTAAGGAGGAACACTGTGGCAGTGAAAGACGTGATTCTACCTATGTTGGGCGAGACTATGAACGATGGCGTCATCGTCGAGTGGATGAAGGCGATGGGCGAACCGGTCAAGCGCGGCGACGTGCTGTTTGCCGTGGAAACCGACAAAGCCATCCTCGAAGTCGAGGCGTCGGCGGAGGGATTCTTGCGCGAGATTCTGACGCCTGCCGGTGAGCGCGTGCCTGTCCTGGCGGTGGTCGCGCGGATCACGGACACGATGGACGAGCCTCTCGGGGTGGCGACTCAGCAAGTGAGCGAATCAGCGGATCGGCGAGCGGGCGAATCAGCGAACGAGCGAGTCAGTGAAGCCGCTTCTGCCTCTATCTCTTCCGCGCGCCTTTTTGCTACGCCGCGCGCGCGGAAGCTGGCGGAGGTGGAGGGCGTGGACCTGACAAAGATTGTCGGCACCGGTCAGGCCGGGCGGATCGTGGAGAAGGATGTGGCGGCTTACCTCGCGGCGGCGCTGAAGGTGACGCCGGTGGCGCGGCGTTTGGCGGACAGTCTCGACGTGGATGTGAGCGCCGTCACCGGCACTGGCCCGGCCGGGCGCGTGATGAAGGCGGATGTGGAGAAGGCGAGCCAGCGCGTGAGCGAAGCAGCGCCGCTCCCGTCGCTCGCAACGCCGTCAGCGCCTCCGGCCAGGGTCTTGGTCGAGACGCCGATGACCGGCGTGCGCGCCATCATCGCGCAGCGGATGCACGCGAGCCACGTTACCACCGCGCCGACCTCGCTCACGGTGGAGGTGGATGCCACATCGTTCGTTGCGCTGCGTGAGAAACTCAAGACGCGCTTTGCGCAGGAGCTGGGTTTCAACATCAGCTACAATGACTTGCTGATGGTCATCGCGGCGAAGGCGCTGCGCCGGTTCCCCGCTGTCAACGCGCGGCTGGATGAAGCGGCGGGCGTGATTCACCAGTTGGACGAGATCAACATCAGCCTGGCGATGGACACCCGGCGCGGGTTGATTGTGCCAGTGATACGGGATGTGGATCGTAAGGGCCTGCTGGACATCGCCCGCATCACGAACGATCTGGTGCAGCGCACGCGCGCGGGCAAGGTGCTGCCCGATGAGCTGGTCGGTGGGACGTTCACTATCACCAACCTGGGAATGTACGATATCGACGCCTTTGCGCCGATCATCAATTTGCCGGAGATTGCTATCCTGGGGGTGGGGCGCATTCAGGACAAACCGGCAGTCTTCGACGGCGAAATCTGCATCCGCAAGTTAATGTGGATGAGCTTGACGTTCGACCACCGCCTGGTCGATGGCGGCCCGGCGTCACGGTTCATGCAATACATCAAACAGTTGGTAGAAGACCCAGATTTGATGTGGGTGTAGGGCTGCCGACTCCGCAGGTACAGAACAAGAACGAATGGGCCACCTGGCCCATTCGTTTGTTTATGGTCGATTGGTCTTCTCCGAAATAGCTGCTTGGATGGAACGGATTCAGGCGAAATGTTACTGGGGCGGCACTGGCAAGTAGAGCCATTGGCTGTTGATCAACTGCGCCGACGAGTCGATGTAATAGAGGGCGACACGCACCGCTACCGCGGCGTCTTTATCGGGAACCTGTAGCGTGTAGATATCTCGAACAATTTCACCTGTATGCCATTGTGTCGTAGGATACCAATTTTCTACCGGATGGGTCGTGTCTGCCTGCGCCAGAATGGGTTGCTCAAGCGCGGTAGAATCCGAAGCCAACAGATGGACGGCTACGCTATAATCCTGCGTGATTGTCTGTGTTGCTTCCCAAAGCACAGTTAAACGCAATTGTGTGTCAGAGTCCCAGGTCAAACCTATGGAGCGAATGGTGATCTGGTCATTGAGCGGGAAGGGGGAGAAGAGGGTCGGTACGATATATTCGTCGATAGGCGTCAAGCTGAGTTGTTTGATACCCGGTTCCACTACCGATATGTACAGTTTGTCGGTTTTCAGACGCGACCTCCACCATGATGTCGGAAATATATGGAAAGCTCGGCTCAGAACCAACAAACGCTCGCCACGTTGTAAAACGCCGTATAAATCATAGTTATGATCCACCAATTGCAGACCGTCTAATTGGTTCTGATAGGCCTGGGCGTATGTTAAGGCCCAATACATATTCCCCCAAGCTGCCATCAATACAGTGGGCTGGTCACCAGGAGAGACTTTGACCTGGGCAGCCGTCGCAACGATCGACTGGGCTGTAGGGTCGCGCGTGATGGATAGGACAAAAGGCCGGGTAGACCAGCTCCGACCTAACAGAAGCAGGCCAATGGCTATAACTGCTCCCCAGCCGAGTCGTTGATTTTGCAGCGCTATCCATTTCAACGCCAACGCCAGGCCAAGTCCCGCTAAAGCCAGCACCGGCAGTTTGGCCGCCAATCCTGCGTCACTGATATATCCCTCCCAAATGATCATTGTCAGAAGAATGTAGGGGACCCAGGCCAATGTCAGGCCCAGACCCAATCGATACCGTCTTTGCCGTACCAAACCGAGTATGCCGAGCAACCCTATGAGTAATACCGGCCAAAACATATCCTGCGCCAAAAGGTAGCCGACGATTTGCAAGCGTTGCCGCCAGGTCGCCAGATCTTCTGGCCAAACAAAAACATTGTCACGCAAGATGGCCCACAAACCGCTGAGCGTCTCGGGTGCGCCGAAGTACCAGGAAACTCCCATCCATCTGCGGACAATCATATAAAGATAGGTCAGTGGAGCTAACAATACCAGGCCGACAATCGGTTTCCAGTTAGCCAGGATGCATTGTTTTTGGTTCCAGGTCAAGAGCAAGAGCGCTGGCCCAAGCGCTGCTACTGCTCGTTGATGTACAATACCTTGCGTAAAAATCACTGTCAACCAGAGCAAATCCTGCCGTTTCCCTGTATGGCTAAACCGCATAGCAAAATACAGGGAAGCGATCGTAAAAGCGAGAGACAGGGTATGTACCTCAGCGATCGACGCATCTACCCACACGGAGGTAGACAGCGCCATACATACTGCCCCCAGGGTCGCCAGGGGGCCGGGAATATCCAACTCCAAAGCCAGTAAGACGAGTAGCCCCACACTGATAAGTCCCCACAGCATGGAAAAAAGCGATGTGCTCAGAGCGGGTTGCACTCCACCTAAGCGCAACAAGGTCACAAACAAAGAGCCTACCAGCGAGTAAAGTGGATATCCGCTAGGATGTAACAAGCCCCAACGCGGCAACGCATTCTGGATTTCGCCTGTATCCTTAACGTAGGGGTTGTCGCTCCCATTGCTGATGGTTTGGAGCGTAGAGGCATAGGCTATTGCCGCTATCAAGAGCGCCAGCCCGATCCATATCTTTTGTTTTTTCGATAGTGTGTGTGAGTTCATAGGTATAGAACACCGAGTTTGGTTTGTATCAGCAATACCGTCTTACGATGCTTCGCAAAATCCAGGGACATTATACGGAAAAATGGGGAAAGGTGAAGTCAGCGCGATACTTCACATCCTGGGAGACGCTCTGGAAATCAGATATC
>JAKJAB010000115.1 GCA_022707725.1 Chloroflexota bacterium
GCTGGCGCCGGATCATAATCCGGCGCTGCGGGGACGGCGGATTGTGATCCGCCTTAAGCGTCGAAGTAGAACTATTTCTCGAGGAGGACATCATGAAACTCATCATTCGTTGGGCGATTAGCGCATTTTCTTTGTTCGTGGCGGCGTGGTTGGTGACCGGTATCCACGTCGCTGATGGCGGCGGCTGGGGCGTCTACGCCGTGATGGCGGTGATTCTGGGGCTGGTCAACGCCTTCTTGCGACCGCTGCTCAAGCTGCTCACCTGTCCTTTGATTTTGCTCACGCTTGGGCTGTTTACGCTCGTGGTCAATGCTCTAACCTTGTGGCTGGCTGCGTGGGCGGCGAACTATTTCGGCGTGGGTTTCTACATCGACGGCTTCTGGTCCGCGTTCTGGGGCGCGCTCATCGTCAGCATCGTGAGCGTGGTTTTGAACGTGTTCGTCAAGGATGACGACAAGAAGGACAAACAGCACAAACATTAGCGAACGATACATCTGCCTTTCTAACCCTTGCGCAAACCCCGGAAGTGTGTTATAATCCAAAGCACAAGGGAATAGATGCGCGATTGCGCACCAGAAAAGTGGGGAGCCCCCCCACTTTTCTTTGTAAATCGTACCTGATGGGGATGCGGGAGGCAGATGGGTCATGAAAAGTGAGTTCTCCCTGGCGTTTAATCAAATATGCGCTGAGTATAGTTTGCCAAGGGAGGTCGTACTGGATGCCGTTCGCGCGGCGCTAGTCACCGCTTACCGCCGCGACTGGAAGGTCGGGGCGACACAAAACGTCACAGCTGATATCAGCCTGGAGACCGGTTTAGCGCGCATTTTTCTCGAAAAGGCCGCCGTCGAAGAGGTGGAGGATCCGATCACGCAGATCGCTATGAAAGAGGCGCGGCATATCAACCCCAGCGCCGCCCTGGACGATCTGTTGATGGTTGACGTGACCCCGCGCGACTTCGGGCGCATCGCGGCGCAGACTGCCAAACAGGTCATCACCCAGCGGCTGCGTGAAGCAGAACGCGAGAGCCAGTACAACCGCTTTAGCCGCCAGGAAAACGAGATTATCATCGGCACGATCCAGTCGGTATCGCCCCACGGCGTGACCCTGCATCTGGACCGCACGGAAGAGGCGCATATGCCTCGGCGGGAACAGATTCCAGGGGAACGCTATATGCTTCATCAAAAAATTCGCGTCTATGTCCTGGAAGTGAAGCGCAGTTCGCGTGGCCCCGAAATCGTCGTCAGCCGCAGCCACCCGTTGATGCTGCGTCGTTTGCTGGAACTGGAAGTCCCCGAAATCCGTGCCGGACAGGTGGAGATCAACGCCGTCGCGCGCGAAGCGGGGATGCGCGCCAAGGTCGCCGTCTCCACACGCCAGGCCGGGCTGGACCCGGTGGGTGCGTGTGTGGGGATGCGTGGTATCCGCATTCAGACGATTTCTAACGAGTTGCACGACGAGCGCATCGACGTGATCGAGTGGAACAAGGATCCGAAAATCTACATTGCCAACGCCTTGAGTATGAATCAAGTGCTCAGCGTCGTGTTGGACGAGAACAATCCCGGCGGGCGTACCGCTTCGGTGGTGGTGTTGGATGACCAGCTCTCACTGGCAATCGGCCGTTCCGGGCAGAACGCGCGCCTGGCGGCCAAGCTGACCGGTTGGCGTGTGGATATTCAGGGGGCGACGGAGGCCGCGCTGTGGGCGTTGGAGCAGGTCAATAACACGCCAGAGTTGCTAGACGTGCTCAAGACCAATGCATCCCTGGTGCCACGCTTGGCGTCCATTATGCGCACCCACGAAAGCGATCACTACCCGTACACCGACGAAGAACGACGCATCCTCAAGAGCACCGTGGAAGCCGTGCGCGAAGCCATTATCACGCGGCGGGATGCAGAACGTCCGGCGACGCGACAGGCGCGCGCCCGGCGTACTGCCCAGGAAAAAGCCGATGCCGAGCGCCGTGAGGCGCAGCAGGCCGCCCGCGCGCGTGTGCCGGGCGCGGCTTTTGACCAACCGCTCGCGACACTCAACTTGTCGGACAAGGTTCATAGCCATCTCGCCAGCAGTGGCCTCGGCAGCGTCGGCGATGTGATGGAGCGCATGGCCCTGGGCGATGAGGCACTTTTGATGATCGAAGGCGTCGGTGTAAAGGCGCTGCGCGAAATTAAAGATGCCATGGAAGCATCCGGCTTGCAGTTTGTCGAGCCGGCTGTCGAAGCCGCAGTGCCGGCAGAAGTTGAGACCGTTGTGGCGGCCGAGCCGGTCAGCGCACCTGAGGAGACGGTCGAGGTAGCTTCGGTCGTTTCCCCGGAGGTTGAAGTGCCGGTGGTGGAAGTGGTCGCCGAACCCGAGATGGTCGAAGTCCCTGTGGCGCTCGAAGCTGAGGCCGAGGTCGTCGAAGAGACGCCGGTGGATACCGTGACGCAGACTGAAGACCTTGCTGTGGAAACCCTCGGCGAGGTGGCTGAGGTATTTGCAGAAGTGTTCGAGGACGAAGAGTTCTTGGATGAAGACGATGATGACGGGCGTAAGGACAAACGAAAGAAGAAGAAGGGTCGCGCCATGGTTTTCGACGACAAAACCGGTGAGACCTTTGTCGTGCGCAAGCGACGGCGTCATAAGGATTTGTGGGCAGATTTCGACGAAGAGTTCTAACGTTGAGCACGTGCCGGCTTTGCAATCTTTGGGCTAATCCTGGCTCAGATAACCTGAACCCGAACAGGGTCTCGGTCGCTTGTTTTCTTGCCTGTCGGGCAAGAGAGCGGGTGGAGAGGCTCTAATGGTCATCGGGATTGTTGTGATGAGACCGATACGACGGTTGAGGTTATTCTAGGGGACATAACTCATAGTCCTGAGGACTTGAGGGACGCCAGAAGATTGCTGGCGTCCCTTTTTTGTTTCGTGGTGAAATATGGCAAAGAAAAAGCAACCATCGCGACCAAAGCACATCCCGGAGCGCACGTGTGTGGCGTGTCACGCTCACGGCGCGAAACGTGCGTTGGTGCGGGTGGTGCGCCTCGCTGAAGGCGGCGTGGTAGTCGATGAAACGGGGAAACAGAAGGGGCGTGGCGCGTATTTGTGCCGCCAGCGCGTGTGCTGGGGCCAGGCTCTTAAACGTGGCGCGCTGGAACGCGCGCTGCGTGTGGCTTTGACCACGGAGGAAGTCGCGGCGTTGCAGGCGTATGCGGCTGCGCTTCCCGAAACCCTGGTGCAGGACGCGACGGATTGTGAGCCGAGCGCCATACCGGGGTTTGTAAATTTGACGGAGGAGGATTGAGTATGGAAGAGTTAAGGGAAGTCACGATTCCAGAGATTATTACGGTGCGTGATTTGGCCGAATTATTGGGCGAAACCCCCATCAAGATCATCAAAATCCTGATGAGCAATGGTGTGCTCGCCAGCATCAACCAGCAGATCGACTTCGATACCGCGGCAGTGATCGCCAGTGAGTTCGGCTTTGAGGCGAAGCAGCCCTACGCAGAACTTGAAGAAGACCAGGAAACCGAGCTTTCAGCGTGGCAAATTCTCCTTTCCGCGGAAGCGCCGGAGGACCTTTGTGGTCGTCCGCCCGTTGTGACCGTCTTGGGGCACGTCGACCACGGCAAAACCTCCCTTCTCGATGCCATCCGCCACACTAACGTGGTGGATAAAGAGAGCGGCGGCATTACGCAGCACATCGGCGCGTATCAGGTCAAGCACGCCGGACGCCGAATCACGTTCCTCGACACGCCCGGCCACGAAGCATTCACCGCGATGCGGGCGCGCGGCGCGAATACGACTGACATTGCGGTGCTTGTGGTTGCCGCCGATGACGGTGTGCAGCCGCAGACCATCGAGGCCCTCAACCACGCGCGCGCGGCCCATGTGCCGATCATCGTCGCGCTTAACAAGGTCGATAGACCGAATGCCCGTCCCGAAGTTGTCAAACAGCAATTGAGCGACCACGGTTTGATGCCTGACGAGTGGGGCGGCGATACAATGATCATCCCTGTCTCCGCACGAAATCGGTTTGGTCTGGATGACCTGCTCGAAGCGATCTTGCTGGTGGCTGATGAAGCCTGTGTGCAGGCTAACCCGGAACGGGCGGCGGTCGGCACGGTGCTCGAAGGCCGTCTCGATAAACGTCAAGGGCCATTGGCGACCGTCTTGGTCCAAAATGGGACGTTATACACCGGTGACGTAGTCGTTGTCGGCAAGACTTGGGGAAAAATCCGCGCGCTGCAGGACGAGAACGACAAGCGGCATCGCACTGCGCCGCCTGCTACGCCCACCGTCATCGTCGGGCTGCATGACGTTCCCGATGCCGGGGATCGCATGGAAGTGGTCAAAGACGAGCGCACCGCCCGCGCGATCGCGCAAAAACGTCAAGAAGAGGCGCGGGCCAAGGACCTGGCGCGCACGGTGATGCGCCCACTCTCCCTGGACGATATTTCCAGCCGCATCCGCGAGGGACAGGTCAAGGAACTGAACATCGTCCTCAAAACCGACGTGCAGGGCTCGATTGAGCCAATTGTCACCAGTTTACAGCGGATGAGCAACGATCAGGTGAAAGTGAACGTCATTCATGCGGCTGCCGGCAGCATCAGCGGGTCGGACATCGACCTGGCGTTGGCCTCGGAAGCGATCGTCATCGGTTTCCGCGTCACTGCAGATACTTCGGCGCGCCGCATGTCCGATATGGAAGACTTGCCCATTCAACAGTATGACATCATTTATGAGATCATCGACGACGTGGAGAAAGCGATGAAGGGTATGCTCGCCCCGGTTTATGAGGAGAAAGTGATCGGCGAGGCGCAGGTGCGTCAGACTTTTGACATCCCCAGAGTGGGGCGCGTGGCTGGGTGTTACGTCACCGATGGCGTCATCCAACGCAATGCGAAAGTGCGGGTGTTCCATGATGGAAAAGTCGTGCACGAAGGCGGACTGGATTCGCTGAAACGTTTCGATAAGGATGTGCGCGAAGTGCGGCAGAACTTCGAGTGTGGCGTCAAATTGGCAGGTTTCGACGCAATTGAGGCCGGTGACCGTTTGCAGTTCTTCGTGATGGAACGGGTTGCGGTCGTTTAGGAGGTGCATCATGGGAAAGAAATATATGGGGCGCGTGAGTCAGATGATCCGCCGGAAACTCACGCAGTTGTTCATCGAAGAGAGCAATGACCCGCGCCTGGAGAACGTCACCATCACCGATGTGGTGGTGAACCGCGACACGACGCGTGCCCAAATTTTCTACAGCATCATCGGCACGGCAGAAGACATCGCCGTGACGCAGACCGCGCTCGATGGCGCGGCGGGCTGGCTGCGCAGCGAGATGGCGCCGACGCTGCGCCTGCGCAACCTGCCCCAACTGGTGTTCACCTACGACCCTTCACTGGCGCATGGCGCGCGCATCGAGGAACTGCTCCACGAACTGCGCGTGGAAGGCGCTAATCTGGACGCCGACGACGGCGACGATGACGCCGACGCCGCCGAGGGCGATGACGACGATTTCTTGGACGACGACGTCGATGACGACGACGATGACGTCTAGTTTTCCGGCAGAAATACTTCACCGCGCGGCGGCGTTGCTCGAACAGCGCCGCCGCCCGTTGCTGATTTCTCACCCGCGCCCTGACGGCGACACCATCGGCTGCGCGTTGGCTTTGCGATTGGCGCTCCTTCAGATAGGCAGCCAGCCTTTGCTGGCGTGCGTGCATCCCATCCCGGAAAACGTCGCTTATCTGCCGGGCGCAGAGACTTACGTCAGCGACGTTCCAGAAGACGTCGACATCGACCTTGTGATCGCCGTGGACATGAGCGATTTGAGCCGCACCGGTGGCATTTACAAAGATGCCTGGTGCGGGAAGTTTCCGTTGTTGGTCATCGATCACCACGCGACGAACGACGCTTTCGGAGATGTAAACCTGGTCGATCCCGATGCGGCGGCGACGGCGCTGCCTCTCGCGGCGCTCATCGACGCGCTCGGCATCCCCTTGACCGGCGATATGGCGACGTGTCTGCTCGCCGCCGTGCTCACCGACACGCGTGGGTTGCGCACATCGAACACCTCGCCGGAAGTCCTGCGCTTCGTCGGGCAGTTGATCGAGGCCGGCGGCGACTATGCCGGCGTGATGGAAAAAACCCTGGATTCGATCCCATACCGGCAGATGCGCGGGTGGGCCGTGGCGCTTGACCGCCTGCAACTCGACGGTCAACTGGCCTGGGCCACCTTTCCGCTGGCCGAGAAGATCGCCCTGGGCATCGAAGACCACGACGACCTCGACCTGGGCAACCTGCTTAGCCGCGTGGCCGAAGCGAAGGTCATGGTCACCTTTCTCGAAATGCGCGACGGCACGGTGAAAGTCAGCCTGCGCTCGCGGCCCGGCTACAACGTCGCGTGGATCGCCAAGGTGCTGGAGGGGGGTGGCCATCACCAGGCGGCCGGCTGCTCCGTGACCGGCGATCTGGACGCGGCGCAAGCCCGTGTGCTGCCTCTCGCCCGCCAAGAACTTGCGCAGCACCCTGGCGAAGGTTTAGGCGCAGCAGACAGCGCAACCTTTGCAAGGGTTTCCGCACGCCGCTGAAGGCTGACTGCTGATCGCTGATAGCTAGGAATGAACGGCTTTCTCATTATCAACAAACCCGCCGGCATCACCTCACACGACGTCGTCGATGCCGCGCGGCGGCTGGCCGGAACGCGCCGCATAGGACACGCTGGTACGCTCGATCCGCTGGCGACGGGCGTGCTTGTATTGGCGCTCGGCGCGGCGACGCGGCTTGTGCAGTTCATCGACGGCAGCGACAAGACCTACCGCGCCACCTTGCGCCTCGGCGAGACGACGACGACTTACGACGCCGACGGCGACCTCGTGGAACGCCGCCCGGTGACGGCGAGCCAGGCGGAGGTCGAAGCGGCGCTGGCGGGGTTCCGTGGGGCCATCGCGCAGATTCCGCCGATGTATTCCGCCGTCAAGGTGAAGGGGCAGAAGCTCTACAAGCTGGCGCGACAGGGGAAGGAGATCGAACGCGCGCCGCGCCCCGTCACGATTCACCGCCTGGACGCGCTGGATTGGGCGCTGCCCGACGTGACCGTCGAAGTGGTCTGCTCGGCGGGGACGTACATCCGCAGCCTGGCCCACGACCTGGGCCAGGCGCTCGGCTGCGGCGCGCACCTGACCGCGCTCACCCGCACGGCAGCGGGCGAGTTTCGCCTGGAAGACAGCCACACGTTGGAGGCGCTCGGTGCTTTGGCGCAAGCCGGGCGTCTGGAAGAAGTTCTTTTGCCGCCCGAGACCGCGCTTACGGCCCTGCCGGTGATTGTCATCACGCCGGAACAAGAGCAGGCGGTGCGTTTCGGCCAGACGATAACGTTGGACGATGCGCCCGACGCCGAGATGGCGCAAGCGCGCGACGCCGTCGGACGGTTTATCGCTGTGATGCGCCCGGTCGAACCAGGTGTGTGGCGGCCTAAGATCGTCTTTGCGTCAGCAGATTGAGCAGATGCAGCAGATTTTCTTACGGTGCGTCAATTCGCTGATTCGCTGATTCGCTTATTCGCTGACTCGCTGATTCGCTTATTCGCTGACTCGCTGATTCGCTTATTCGCTGACTCTTTCTCACCGAGGTTTCATGCCGGACGTTTATTTCAAGAAAACGATTGATTTTTATCACAGTGGGCACACCTTGCACTTCCACGTCGCGCAGGATTTGTTCAGCAGCCATCAGATCGATGTGGGCACGGCGCGGCTATTGCGAAGCCTGGCGGACGCGCCGCCTTTCGCCAAAATCCTCGACCTCGGCTGCGGCTACGGCCCCCTGGCGTTGACGTTGAAGGCGCTGTATCCGGAGAGCGTCGTCCACGCGGTAGACCGGGACGCGCTCGCCGTGGTCTACACGCGCCAGAACGCGGCGCTGAACGGACTCGCGGGCGTCGAAGTCTACGGCAGCCTGGGTTACGACGACGTGCGCGAGCGGGACTTCGACCTCATCGTCTCCAACGTCCCCGGCAAGGCCGGCGAGACGGTCATCGCCAGTTTGCTGCGCGATGCCGTACACTTTCTGAAGCCGGGCGGCCTGGCCGCCATCGTCGCGGTGGCGGCGCTGGAAGGCGTTGTTGCGCAGGCATTGGACGATCCGGGCATCGAAATCGCTTTCCAGGAAACGCGCTCCGGCCACGCGATCTTCCACTACCGTTTCACCGACGCCTATCGCGCTGCGCAGCCACCGTTTGCCGGTGGGATGGCGCGGGGATTGTATCACCGGGATGTCGTTGAGATTACTGTCGGTGCACTGACCTTCCCGATGCAGACGGCGCGCGGCTTGCCGGAGTTCGATTCGCTCGGCTACGGCACGCTCCTGCTGCTGGACAATCTGGCGCGCTTGCAAAGGGGCGCTGCGAGGCGCGTGGTCATCCACAACCCCGGACAGGGACACGTCCCCGTCGCGTTGTGGAAGCTGTTCAGCCCCGACGCCATCATCCTGGCGGACCGGGATTTGCTAGGCCTGCGTTACGCGCGTGAAAACCTCATCCAGAACGGCTGCCCCGCATCCCGGATTGTCGCCGCGCACCGGGCCGATTTGGCGCTGGAGGACGAGGCGCAGGCGGTCGATTTGATTGTTGGCCTTTTGCGCGAGGAAGAAGGCCCGGCGGCAGCGGAGCAGTTGGCGCGACAAGCCGCTGCGCTCCTCACGGCGGACGGCGCGCTTTGGCTGGTCGCCGGCTCGACGCCCATCACCCGGCTGGAAAAGGCCATCGAGGCTGCCAAACTGCTGCACATTGTCAAACGCAAGCGTGACAACCGTATGAGCTTACTGATGATGCAGCGTAAATAAAAAGTTCCTCGACGGATTAAACGGAACAAACGGGAAAATCCGTTAGAATCCGTTCGATCCGTTGAGGTAAATTCTAAGAATCACTTATGTGGATCAGACGGGATATCGAGCATTTGGCGTTGGCGGGGCCGACCGGCTTGACGATTGGCGCGTTCGATGGGGTGCATCGAGGGCATCAGGCGTTGATTCGCTGGATGGTCGCTGAGGCGCAGCAGGCCGGGATGGGCGCTGTGGCGCTGACCTTCGATCCGCTGCCGCGCCTGGTGCTGGGGCGCAGCAAAAACGGCGCGCTTTCCACGTTGGAGGAGCGCCTCGACTATATGGTTCCCCTGGGGCTGGATGGAGTGGTCGTGCTGCCGTTCGACCGTCACATAGCGGCGACCTCGGCGACGGATTTTGTGACCTGGTTGGTAGAAAAGCTGGCGATGGCAGGGTTGTGGGTCGGCCCGGACTTTGCCCTGGGCCACAACCACGAGGGCAACATCCCTTTCCTCGAAGCGATGGGCGCGCGGCTCGGGTTTACGGTAGCGCAGTTCGGCGAAAGCGCCTGTCGGGACGGCCTTCCCGTTCGCAGCAGCCGCATCCGTCACGCGCTGAAGAGCGGCGACCTGGCGCAGGCCAACGACTGCCTGGGACACCCTTACCGGTTGACCGGCATCGTCGAACA
>JAKJAB010000116.1 GCA_022707725.1 Chloroflexota bacterium
TTAGCTGAACCCAAAACGGCAATTTTTGCGCTTCCTACTGTCATTGCAGGCGTAAAAGTGCGTCCCACCTGAATAGTCAAAAAGAGAGAAGCTCATGACGACCAAAATTCGCACTGTTCGCGCCGAAGAATTCGAAGACTTTATGCGCTATATCGAGCGCGCGTTCGGCCATTCGGTGGATTTCTTCCGGCGCTTTGGGCCACACATCTACAAGCCGACGCCGGAGGTTTGCGCGTGGGGCTACGTCGTCGAGGAAAACGGCAAAATCGTCTCCCATGTGGGCGTCTATCCCCTGGAAGTGGTCACGGCCGGCGTCCCGCTCAGGCTCGGCGGCATCGGCGGGGTATCCACGGCAGTCGAGGTACGCGGCAAGGGCTATATGACCCAACTACTTTACCACGCCATCGACGAAATGCGCGCGCAGGGCTACCCCGCTTCGTGGCTCGGCGGCGACCGGCAACGCTACAACACCTTCGGGTGGGAAATCACCAAGCTGGATTACAAGCTGCAATTCTCCCGCCGGTCGCTGGACTGGCATCACGTTGCGCCAACCCCCATCGAAGAAGTTTTGCCGTGGGAAGCAACCGGGCAGATTGCGCGTTGGATGACCGTACCGATGTGCCACGCGCGTCGACCAGACCTGGAAACGCAACTACACAGGGCTGAGTTGCGGGTATGGCTCGCTGAAGACGGCTACGCCATTGCATTTGGGCAAGAGCGCGATCACGTAGACCTCATCGAGCTTGTCTCGACCTCTGGAAACGAAGCCGGACTGATTCGCGCCATCATCGAATGGAACCACGGGGACCGGGCTACGTGGCAAGTATCACCCTGGGATGAAGAGCGCATAGCACGCGTGATGCCCTACGTGAGTTTCCAGACAGCCGATTACGCCGGATTGTATCGCATCAACGATCTTACCTCCGTGCTACAGGCTGCCATCCCCGCACTCGAGCGCCGCGCCGCCGGCCTGCGCGATTTCGCCGTCGCGCTTGGCATCCGCGAGCACGACCGTACCCAAGCAACGACCATCACCGCGTGTGATGGCGCCGTACAGATTGAGGCCGGGCGACAGACAGAACACTATGTCGAGTTGGAGCCGGTCGTCGCCGCGCGGCTGGTCTTCGGCGGCCCGGCGATCCCCGAAGCGCCGCAATTGCCGCCAGGATTGCTCGCACTGCTGCCGGTCCCGATCTACGTTCCGCCGTTGGATCACGTGTAAGGGAATTAGCGAATGGGAGAATCGGCGAATGGGAGAATCAGCGAATGGGGGAATCAGCGAATGGAAAAATCAGCGAATGGAAGAATCAGCGAATGAACGAATAGCGCTTGCCAATCCAAAATCTAAAATCCACAATCCAAAATCGAACCGGGGGTAATTATGGCGAGAGAACACACTGAACTGACCGTTTATGGAACGCGCTGGTGTCCGGATGTGCGGCGGGCGAGGCGCTTTCTTGACCAGCGCGGCGTCGTCTACGCTTACATCGATATCGAGCAAGACGACGCTGCCCGCGCCTACTGCGATGAGGTCCATGACGGCAGTTGGATCGTGCCGACCATCGCCTTCCCGGATGGGACGCTGCTCTTCGATCCTTCCGCGAGTGAACTCGCCGCCAGGTTGGGAATCGAGGTGTAGCTATCAGCGATCAGCGGTCAGCAAAACCTGCTCGCTGACCGCCGATAGCAACGTTCACAAAAACACTTACGCCGGATCACAATTCGGCGCTCCGGGGACGGCGGATTGTGATCCGCCTTGAGCGTTGCAGTCAGGCCATTGTCCGAGGAGGGAACGATGAATCTTTTCGAGGGTTGTACGGGAAAAGCGCTTGCTAATGGCTTGGCGTGGTTTCAGGAGCCGCCGGAATGGGGGTTCGACCAGGATGGGTTGACGATCACCCCAGCAGCCAAGACCGACTTCTTTCGCGGGTATCTGCGCGCGCCGAATGACAACGCGTGCCTGCTCTATATCGATGTGACCGGCGATTTCACGGCAGTCACGCGCGCGCGGGCGCATCTCGTCGGCTTTGGGGATGCGGCGGCGCTCACGGTTCGGGCCAGCGCGACGCAGTGGGCCAAGCTATGCCTGGAACGCAGCCCCATCGGCGACGTCGCGGCAGTGTCGGTCGTTACCAATCCGTGGTCCGACGACGCCAACAACGAGCTGCTGGACAAGCCGGAGTGCTACCTGCGCCTGACGCGCGCTGGCGACGTCTTCGCCATGCACTATAGCCTGGATGGCGCGCGGTGGCGCTTTGTGCGCACGTTTGGGATGGTGATGCCGCCCACGGTGATGGTCGGGGTCCACGCGCAGTCGCCGTTCGTTGGGGGCTGTTCAGCCCAATTCGATCTGCTCACGCTGACACACGAAGCGGTCAAGGATTTCCGGTCGGGTGAGTAAAAAGCAACGTCGCCAATGAAACCCGTCAACAAACCCGCCGCCAGCCTATCGCGCAGACGCTTTCTGCGCCTCGCGGGCGGCGCGCTGGGCGCAATGGCCGCGGGGTGCGCGCCGAAATCGTCCGACAACGAAACCGCACTGCCGGACTACGTCGATGGCGGGATGGGCGTCCCGGTGTTCCGTGGCCCCTACCAGCAGCGAGAGGCGCGCATCGCGGCGTTCCTGCTTCCGGCGCGCGTCATGGCGCTGCGCAAGCTATGTGACACGTATTTCAACTTGCCTTCCAACGGCGCAGTGAAGGTCAGCCCCTTCGGCCCTTACGCGCTGCTCCTGTACGCCGAAATGCAGATTCAATCGCTGGACGAGCGCGACGAGGCTATCGGGTGGATGCAGGAGACGGAGGTGAGTTTCTGGACGCCGGTGAGGGGCCGGGGCGGGCGCAGCGCGTGGTTTTTGCCCTATCTCTTCGTGGACAACCCCTACGCCGTCGCTTCAGGCCGCGAGGTGTACGGGTTCCCGAAAACGTGGGGGCAATTCGAGAAGCCGGCCAGCATCCAAAACCCCGAATTCGGCGTCGATGTGTGGGGTTTTGAGGATTTCGATCCACAGGCCGCAGGCAAAGTGCAGCGATTGCTCGAAACGCGCAAAAGCGACGCCGCGCGCGATACGCCGCCCGAAACGTGGACAAGCTGGGACGCTGCGCGCCGCGCGCTCATCCGGCTGCTGTTCAAGGATTGGCAACCCGAGGCAGCCGACGACGGCGGCCAGTGGTCTGAAATGTTGGAGAAAACGCCGCTCGTGTTCCTCAAGCAGTTCCGCGACGCCGCCGATTCGCGTAAGGCGTGCTATCAAGCGATTGTCGAAGCGCCGGTGCAGCTCACGGCCTTCCACAACGGCGGCTTCATCGACGACACCTACACCGTCGCCTGCCAACCGCTGGCAAGTCATCCCCTATCCAAAACCCTGGGGTTGAACGTGGACAGCTCCGGCGCGACGCAGGCGCTGGCGACGTTTTGGCTGCACGTGGATTTCACGCTCGGCGTTGGCGTCGAGGTGTGGCGGGCGAAGTGAACGAACCGGCAAGCGGCGAAAAAGGACCAAAATCAGAAGTCTAAAATCCAAAGCTCGCCCAACAACACCGCGTCGTCGCCCTCAGGGGTGGTCAGGCGTCCACCATCCGGCGTATACAGGCCGGCCAGCAACCGGTAGAGGCCCGGTGAAGCGTCCGGCGGGATTGTCAGCAGGTGTGGGTCGAGCACGAACTCGCCCGGCAGCCAGCCTGTCGTTGGGCGCGTCCATCCGGCCGGGACGGCGTCGGACTGTGTTACCAACCGCCCCGCCGGATCCAGCAGGTGCACAAAGACGCGATAGCTGGTTTCCGTCTCGGCTAACGCTTGCCAGGTCAACGTGACGTCGAGCCTCTGTCCCGGCTGTAGTGAGAGGTCCGCAGGCAAAAGGTCCGCCCCGACCAAAACGCAACAGTCGCCTAACCGGGCGTTGACCGGCCAGGCCGGCGCCGGCGCCTCCCACAGGCGCTCCAAATCCAGAACGTCCAACGTCCCCACCGGCGCGGAAGGCCCTTCCGCAAAGCGCACCTGCCACGTATAGCGGCCGGCGGGCGTCCGGGCCGGCAGCCGTTGCAACGCTTCTGTGCGCAGCAAATCGCCAGGCTGCCACCGCTCCGCCGGATAAGCGCCGGCAACGGGGTGAACTGCCGAGAACAACGTCTCGCCGCTGGCCGACACAAGGTCGAGGCGCAGCGCTCCGTCCCCATCCAGCGCCGGTGGTTCGCCGGTTCGCGCCAGCAAGGTGATGCGGACGGCGTCGCCAGGCGCAGCCGCTTGGCGGTCGATGGCGCTGCCTAGCAACTGCCACCGTTCGCCGGTTGCGACGGTCGCCGGCTGCAACCCTTCCAGAGAGGGCGGCGCGTCCCGCAGCGGGCGCGTCACCGCCAGCCGCCCCAGGGTATGCACGGCGACAGTCTGTTGCGTGTCGCGGCGCACAACCCCTAGCCGGACAAGGTACTCGCCAGGCGGCGCGCCTTCCACGAAGCGCAAATCACGTGTGTCCATCATATACGCGTCCACCGGCCAGGTATCGGTTCCCGGCAACCAACGCCAGCCAACGGGGCGCTCGAAGCCGGGGGCGCTCCACCTCAGCCCGCGCTCGTCCTCCAGGTCGATGGAGAAATCGTAGACGACGCCCAGTGGATGTTGCGCCTGCCAGTACAGGGCAACCGCAAGCCGCTCGTCAGCGCCAAGCTGTGATGCGGATTGCTCGTAGGCCAGGAGGCGCAGCTCCCCGGCCACATCGAGCATCAACGGCTCGCCAGGCCCGCGCCAACCGGCCGGGCCAAGCGCAGAACGGCGCAACGGCGTCTCGACGAGCGCAAAACCGCCGTGGACGCCAAGCGTCAGGATGACGAGCAGCGCTGCCCACGAGGCGGACGTCCGCTCAGACGGCGTGGGCGCAGGCAACAGCTGGGGGCGGCGCGCGAAGGCGCAAAAGACGGCCAATCCCAACGCGGTCAGCCCGCTGAACAGCGTCCCGATGCGCTGGATTGGCGTAGCGCCGAAAGTCACGTCCAGTGTGAACGTCCCCGGCGGCGCGTCGAACTCGATCAGGCCGTGCGGGACGCTGGCCCGTAACGCGACAGGCTGCCGGTCCAGCGTGACCGTCCAGCCGGGGAAGTAGAACTGCTGGTAATACAGCGTGGCCGGCGCCGTCACGCGCAGGCGATAGCGCGCCGCGAGGGGGTCGAGGCGCAGCGGTTCGACGGTCACGTCCGGCGGAACGACCAGGCGGTCCGCCCACCCATCGGCGGCGAGTTTCTGTCGTAGGGCGGTCGTGTCCGGCATTTCTTCGACCCAGACGGGCAGGAATTCGCCCAGCGTGGTCGTGCCGATAAACACCGGGGGATACTCAAAAGCCAACATATCCGCCAACGCCGGCGCTTCAGGGAACGGTTCGTGGGGCGGGTAGAGCCAGGGGACGGCGGCGACGCTCAGGCACACAACGACGACGCCTGACCACAGGGTCGCAGTCCGGCGCTTTTCTTTCTCGATGCCGGCGAAAGAAGCGGCCAAACACAGCGCGCCGGCCAGCGAGACGAAGCCCAGCAACCGCCAGGGGAACTGCGTCAGCGCCAACATCGGGATGAGCCGCCACACGGGGATTGCCTGGGGCAAAATCAGCGCCGTACACAGCGCGCCCAACCCTGCCCACACTCCGGCAGCGCGGCGCGCGGCTCCGCCGGTCCGCCGCCAGCGCCCAAGCCAGCTCAAAAGGGCCAATGCGAGCGTCATCTGGGGCAGCGAGCGCACCACCGGCGGGTTGAAAAGCTGCGAATCGGCCGGCAGACGCGGGAAGGCCAACAATTCGCGCAAGGCGAAAAAGTTGCTCTCGAAATGATAGCCGCGCGCAATTGCCAGGTCGCTTTGCACGTAACGCGCTTCAGCCAACAACGGCATCCAAAAAACAGAAACGAGCAACCCGCCGGCCGCCAGCGCGAGCAACGGACGCCGCAAGGTGCGCCAACCCGTCTCCCATCCAAGCCACAGCAGCCAAAAGCCGAGCGGAAGCATCGATTGAACCGTGCTCGGCGTGTGGATGAGCGTCAGCGTCCCGAAGACCGCCGCGCCGCCAACCAACCAGCGTCCGCCGAAGAGGGCGGCGCGCCGCAAAGTAAAAAAGAGCAAGGGCAGCAGAGCCAGCGCCAGGCTCTCGGCCAATCCCCCGCGCACGTGCGCGTCGTAGAGCAAATAGGGGCTATAAACGTAGGCCAGCGCCGCGACCCACCCGCCGGTCGGCCCGAAACAATCGCGCCCAAGCAGATAAGCCGTCCAGGCCGCCAGGATAAATTGGCCGAATACCGCCAAACGGTAGGCCGTGGTCAGCGAAAACCCCGCCAGATGGGGCAGCGCGACAGTGTAATGCGCCAGCGGCGAGAAAAAGTTGAAAACCGGATACCCGTATCCGTGAACCAAATCGGGCGACCAGCGCGGCCAAAGATGACTGCCCCGAATCAGCCGGTCCAACGCCAGGGCGCGGTAAAGGTGGAGCGGGGCGTCATTGGTTCGCGGCAGCCCCGCGCCGGCGTAGGGCCACGCTGCCGGCGCAACGGCCAAAGCGAGTAAGAACCACGGAAGCCAACGACGTCCCGCTGCGGTCAAACGCGCACAGAAAGCACTCTCACTAAGACGCTTCATAAAGCTCGATCATAGCATAGAAGCGCCGGAAAACAAGATTGCGAGTAACTATTCAGCCTTGAGGTGGGACGCACTTAGCTGCACCCAAAACGGCGATTTTTGCGCCTCCTACTGTCATTGCAGGCGTAAAAGTGCGTCCCACCTGAATAGTTACCGTTTTTGTAGCAAAAACGCCTCGACAAACGGTCGAAAACCGGATTTCTACCGAGGTTATGCCGGCGTCGATTCCGGCGTCCCCTCGTATTGCCCTTTGAACTGGCTCATGTACAGATTGTAGTAGAACCCCCGCTGCGCCAGTAGCGCGTCGTGCCGGCCGCGCTCGATGATTTCGCCGTCGTTGATGACCAGAATCGCGTCCGCGTCACGGATCGTGCTGAGGCGGTGCGCGATGACGAAGCTGGTGCGCCCTTCCATCAACCGCAACATCGCCTCCTGGATGTTCTTCTCCGTGCGCGTGTCCACGCTGCTCGTCGCCTCGTCGAGGATGAGGATGCTCGGGTCGGCCAGAATCGCGCGGGCAATGGCGAGCAGCTGGCGCTGTCCCTGGCTGATGTTGCCGGCGCGCTCCGAGAGCGGCGTCTGGTAGCCTTCCGGCAAGCGGTGAATGAACTGGTCGGCGTTGGCAAGTCTGGCCGCCGCGATGACTTCGTCGTCCGTCGCGTCCAGCCGCCCGTAGCGGATGTTTTCCATCACCGTGTCGGCAAACAGGTAGGTATCCTGCAACACGATGCCCAGCTCGCGGCGCAAGTCGCCCATTTTGAGCTGGCGGATGTCGGCGCCGTCCACGGTGATGCTGCCGCTGTCGATGTCGTAGAAACGGGTGAGCAGGTTGACGATGGTGGTCTTGCCCGCGCCCGTCGGCCCGACCAGGGCGATGGTCTGCCCGCGCCGGGCGTGCAGGCTCACGCGCTTGAGCACTGGCGTGTCCGGGTTGTAGCCGAAGTCCACGTCGGTAAAGACGACGTCGCCGCGAATGTTCGTGAGCGGGATAGCGTCGGGCGCGTCGATCAGTTCCGGCGTTTCGTCAAGGATGGCGAAGACGCGCTCCGCCCCAGCAATGGCAGACTGGATGGTGTTGTACAGGTTGGCAATCTGGTTCAACGGCATCGAGAACTGCCGCGCGTAGTTGATGAACGCCGCAATCGTGCCCACAGTCGCCATCTCCTGCACCGCCATCCAGCCGCCCGCGCCAGCAACGATGGCAAAGCCCGTGTTGTTGACGAAGTTGCCGATCGGGCCGAGCGTCCCGGCGAAAATCTGCGCGCGGGAGGCGGCCTTGCGCAGTTCGACGTTGACCTTGCCAAATTCTTCGATGACGGCCTGCTCGCGCACGTATGCCTTGACCACGTGCTGCCCGGTGATCGTCTCCTCGATGATGCCGTTCAAGTCGCCGAGATACTCCTGTTGCTCTCGAAAGCCCTGGCGCGTATACTTGGCAATCCGGTTGCTCAGGAACATCATCAACGGCAGCGTGATAATGCTCACCAGCGCCAGCCGCCAATTGATGACGAACATCATCACCGCCACCCCTACCAGGCTCAACACGCTAGAAATCAATTGCGTGACGCTGCCGTTGAGCACGTTACTGACGTTTTCCACGTCGTTCGCCAGGCGGCTCATCAATTCGCCGTGCGTGCGCTGATCGAAGAAGCGCAGCGAGAGCGTTTGCAGTTTGGCGAACAGGTCATTGCGCAGATCGCGCACCGTCCGTTGCGCCACGGCGGACATCAGATAGGCTTCGACCCAGGTGATGCTCGCGCCGACCACGTAAATGCCGAGCATCAGGAGAAGCAGGCGTCCCAGTCCGGGGATGTCTTTCGTGAGGATGAACTCATCGATAGCTTTGCCCATCAGGTATGGCCCCAACAGTCCCAAACCGGCGGAGATACTCACCAGGATGACGATGACGCCCAGGCCCCAACCCTGCCGTTTCAGATAATCCCATAGCCGCCGTAGCGTGCCCCGGATGTTTTTGGCGCGCTCTTTGGGACGCATCATGTGCCCACCCGGGCCGCCGCCGGGACCGCCGGGACGCGGCGGAGTTTGCGTTGTACTTACTTCACGTTTAGCCATGGCTCATCACCCCATTCCCCAGTTGGGAATCGTAAATTTCGCGGTAGACGGGGCTGGAGGACAGCAACTCGCGGTGCGTGCCCTCGGCGACCACACGCCCATCGTCCAGCACAAGGATTTTGTCCGCGTTGAGCACCGTGCTGATGCGCTGCGCGATGACGAAGCTGGTGCGTTCGCGCATGATGTCTTCCAGCGCTTCCTGGATTTTCGTCTCGGTTTCCACGTCCACCGCGCTGGTGCTGTCGTCGAGGATGAGCACCGCCGGCTTCACCAACAGCGCGCGCGCAATCGCAATCCGCTGTTTCTGCCCGCCGGAAAGGTTGACGCCGCGCTGCCCAACGACTGTATCGTAGCCGTCGGCGAACTCCGTGATGAAATCGTGCGCCTGCGCGGCTTTGGCGGCGGCGACGACTTCTTCGTCGGTCGCGTCGGGCCGTCCGTAGCGGATGTTGTCGCGGATCGTGCCGCTAAACAGCACCGACTCCTGCAACGCAATGCCGATGTTGCGACGCAGCGTCGCCTCGTCGAGGTCGCGGACGTCCACGCCATCGATGGTCACACGACCGCTACTCACATCGTAGAAGCGCGGGATCAGGTACACGAGGCTGGATTTACCCGCCCCCGTCGCGCCGAGCAAAGCCACCGTCTGCCCCGGCTCGGCCACGAA
>JAKJAB010000117.1 GCA_022707725.1 Chloroflexota bacterium
TTTCCATCAAAAACGCTCTCCAGCGTTTGCTGTCGCAGCCGGGCAGTTGCGCAACGAAAAGGGTCCGGCGCTTCCGGATCGCCGCTATGTACGTAGGCCCATCCCGGGCAGATCGTACAAGGTATCCGCACATCACATTCTCTGCACGTGCGATTGTGATCGAGCTGCAGACGGCGAACCTCGGGCAGAAAGCCGGTTAACGCCTCTTCTAGTGTGCCTTCACGCAGACTATAACGCAGCCAACGCACCACCATGCAGGGATACAGCCCGCCATAAGGATCAACGTGGAATGTTCTGGAGGCCGCGCCACATATAAAAAGCGCTTCGGGATCAGGCGTGCCCCAGGGCTTGTCACAATATTCCTGCCATTGCTGCATGCGTTTGGCATCGGTACGTTCCAACTCCGCAATCGCTTCCGGCGACAAGCGATACTTAAGGGGGCCGTCATGATGGTTCAGCCGGGCGTGGACGTTGGGATCCCAGCGGAAGCGCACCCCCCAGTGCTCTGCCATTGCCTTCATCGCCGGTATCTCGTGAACGCTCAGCGTGAGCGCCATCGTCTTCAAGTTAAGGGCTATCTTGCGCTCCAGAAGCAGTTCGATGCCCCGGATGCAGCGTTCATAGGATCCCGGAATGCCGGTGACGGCTTCGTAGGTCTCGGCGGTCGCGCCGTAGAGCGTAATTTCCATCTCCCAGGGCGGGTTGGCTGCCAACAAATCCGCAATGTCCGGCGTGATCAGCGAACCGTTGGTAAACAACGTCACGTGCAAGCCTTTGTGGATGGCGTACAGATAAAATTCCGGAAAATCCGGGCGCAGTAAAGGTTCTCCGCCTGTGACCAGCAGCCAGAGAACACCGGCGCGTTCCATCTGGTCGAGGATGCCCTGCCATTCCGCGAGCGTCAGCTCCTGCTGGCGAAGCGCTGTATCGCCGGCCGGCTGGTTGATATAACAATGGACGCACCGGTAATTGCAGCGTTCGGTAAACTCCAACGACGCGCGTAAAGGACCGAGCCGCCCTTTCCGGTTTTGCGCGATCTTTTGCAGCCAATCGCCAAGCGGCATTACCGGTATCGTGGGTGATGTTGCCATATCAGGCCGGCGCTCCAACAATTGCCTGGACAGAGCTGAGCTGTTCCAGGTATTCGAGCAAGTCTTGCTGCGCCGTCTCCGGCGTCACCTCGTACTTCTCCACGATCTGTTGGAGAATCTGGTATCCGTCTTTTTCGCCATCAATCTGGTCCCAAATGTACGCCGCCACCCCATCCAGCTCGTAGATGGCTTCCATATCGGTTACACTGTGGTGAATTGGGACCAGGATGAAGGTATCCGCGATCTCACGGAACACCATCGTGGGGCTTTTCTGAAACCGTTGCGCCAGAATGTCCATCGTTATTTCCCTTCACTCGACACACTATAATATGCAATTGTGTTCATGATTCGTCTTTTGTCAATAGGGTCGTTTTTTGACTGATATTCGGTCTTTGGGGAAGTCAGGTCGCACACACTCACTGCTACCACGCCATGACCGGGTTAGGGCAGTTTCGGCAACCGACTTAATCCAACCGACAAGAACTTCATCCCTCTGCTCACGATTATACCTTCACCGGGCACAAGTCAAGCCCTGTCGCGCTCCACCTGTTCAAGCTTTCACCAACGCCGCATACAAATCAGGCCGCCGGTCGCCCACGGTGTCCAGCTCGAAGGCATCCGGACGCAGTACGATGCGCTTCTGGCGCGCCTGCTCCGGCTCGATGTCGGCGTAGCAGAGTTCTTCGCCATCGCCCGCCTCCGCCAGCACGTTGCCACCCGGATCGCTGATTTGGCTGTGACCGAAGAACCAGAACCCGCTCTCCTCTCCGCAGCGATTGCAGGCGAGCAGGAACACGCGGTTCTCCAGCGCGCGCGTGCGGGTGACGAACTGCGGCGCGTTCTGCGAGCCGTCGGGCCAGTTGGTGGGCAACGCGATAATGTCCGCGCCGGCCAATGCCAGCACGCGGGCGGCCTCCGGGAAGCGCAGATCGTAGCAGATGGCGATCCCCACGCGCCCGATTGCGGTGTCCCACACGCGGAAGCCGCTGTCGCCCGGCGTCGTGAAGCGATCCACGCCCAGCAGCGGCAGGTGCGCTTTGCGGTACACGCCCACCACGCCCTCCGGACCGACCAAGACCGCGCTGTTGTAAAGGTTCTCGCTGCCGTCGCGTTCGAGCAGGCCCACCACGGCATAAGCTCCGGTTCCACGGCAGGCTGCTGCCAACGCATCCGCTGCCGGGCCGGGGATGGTCTCCGCTGCCGCGTACCCCGCTTCCAGCGTCGCAAAGCCGTAGCCGGAAACCGCGCACTCCGGGAAAACCACCAACCGCGCGCCCTCTCCCGTCGCCTCACGGAACAACGCCAGGATGCGCGCCAGATTCACTGCGTTCTGCCCCAGTTTGGGGTCCATTTGAGCGACGGCTACTTTTACAGGCATAAAGAACTCCTCGAAAATAACTCTATTTTACGGCGACTAAATACTCTGCCAGCAACGCGCGCAGCGCCTGCTGCACGTCTTCCGGCGGACGGTTGGCGTCGATAACACGCCAACGCGATGGTTCGGCGGCGGCCAGTTCCAGGTAGCCTGCCCGCACGCGCTGGTGGAAGGCCAACGCTTCACGATCCAGACGGTTCAATTCCCCGCCGCTGCGTTCGCGGCGCTGCAACCCCACCTCCGGCGAGATATCGAGGTACAGCGTCAAATCGGGGATGAGGCCCTGCACGGCGAAGTTCGTGATCGTGCGCAAGGCTTCCAGCGGCAGGCCGCGCCCGTAGCCTTGATAGGCGTAGGTGCTGTCGAAGTAGCGGTCGCACAGCACAAGTTTGCCCTCGGCCAGCGCCGGGCGGATGACCTCCGCCACGTGCTGCGCGCGGGCTGCGGAGTAGAGCAGGATTTCGGCTTGCGGCGCCATTTCGGTGTGGGCGCAATCGTGGACCACGGCGCGGATGGCCTCGCCGATGCGCGTGCCGCCCGGCTCCCGCGTCGTCAGCAGCGGATAGCCCTGCGCAGTCAACCACTCGGCCAGCAGGCGCGCCTGCGTCGTCTTCCCGCTGCCATCCGGCCCTTCCAGTGTGATGAATAACCCTGTCGTCATCTTTTTTGTCAGCAGATGATGAATAAAAATCTCTGTGTGTAGTTTACCCCTCGCGGAAGACGCGGACGCTGCGGTACGGCTCCTTGCCGTGCGAGCGGGAGGCGAGGCTGGCCTTCTCCGCCATCTCGTGTTGATAGCGACGCACGAACGAGTTTTGCGGCGCGAGGTCCACGGCCTGCTCCTCGCCGTTCAGCACCCGCTGGATCGCGTGCTCCGTTTCCTGCATCGCCAGGGCGAAAGGGTCGACCTCTTCTTCGGACAGTTCGAAGAGATCGATCAAGAAGGACTCCATCTGCGCGCCGGTGCTGGCCCGCAGCGCGTAGACCGGCACGTTGCGGCTTTCGGCGTCGAGGACGATGCTGGGCCGCTTACGATAATACTGCTTGGACGTGACCAGCACGTGCGCCTCGCCCAGGTTGTCGACGATGCGCACCGGCACGTGGAGCACTTGCGCGGCGCGGAGCAGCCGGTTGCGGGCTATGCCGAAGGCGTAGATGCGCTTTTCCTTCAGCTTGCGGCGGCTGACGAGGTTCCTGGTTTTTTCCACTTCCCAGGATGGCGGGGCTTTTTGTTCGTCTTCGCCGTTTCGACCCTCCGTCCAGTCGATCTGCTCCATACGCACGCGCCCATCCTCGTCCCGGTAGCGCAGCACGTCGGGGCGGGGACGACCGCGCAGCATGGCGTCGACGGCCTGGGCGACATCATCGCGCACCAGCAGGCGCTGGCGATCCTGGATTTCGACCAGCACGTCGAACGTGGGCGGGGCGCGGCGTTCGAGCACCGTCTTCTGTGTGCCGCGGCGGCGCGCTTCCTCGTCGGAAAGCGTGACGCTTTCGATGCCGCCGACCAGGTCGGAGAGGGTGGGGTTGAGCAGCAAGTTTTCGAGCGTGTTCCCGTGCGCTGTGGCGATCAGTTGCACGCCGCGCTCGGCGATCGTGCGCGCTGCCATCGCTTCTAGCTCGCGCCCGATCTCGTCGATGACGATGACCTCCGGGTTGTGGTTCTCCACCGCCTCGATCATCACCTCGTGCTGCAAACTCGGCAGCGCCACTTGCATCCGCCGCGCGCGACCAATTGCCGGGTGGGGGATGTCACCATCGCCGGCGATCTCGTTGGACGTATCCACGATGACCACGCGCTTCGTCTCCGCGAGCACGCGGGCGGCTTCGCGCAACATCGTCGTCTTGCCGACGGCCGGCCGGCCGAGCAACAAAATGCTGTTGCCGGAAGCGATCAAGTCATCGATGATGGCGATCGTCCCGAAGACCGCGCGTCCCACCCGGCAGGTGAGGCCCACCACGTCGCCCTTGCGGTTGCGGATCGCGGAGATGCGGTGCAGCGTCCGCGCGATGCCGGCGCGGTTGTCCGCGTCGAAATCGCCCACGCGCTCGACGACGCCGTCGATGTCCTCCTGCGTCACTTCGCGCTCCAAAAGCACCACTTCGCCATCGGTATAGCGCGCCGTCGGCGCCCGGCCCAGGTCGAGAATCACTTCCAGCAGATCATCCCGCCGGCCTTCTTTCTCCAACACGCTCTGAATCGTGCGCGGCAGCACGTGCATCAAGGCGTCCAAATCATCTACAATCAGTTGTGTCGCTTTTGTCATACGTTATCTTGTATCTACAGGGTAAAGTCAGTGTTCATTCTGCTGGCGTGATTGTACCACGTTTTAGAGGTTTACGGGTGCACTCGACCTCTCTCTATCCTTACAGATGCCGGGAACTAAATCATCCAGTAGCGTTAGGGTTTCGGAAGCAAGTTCGACATAACCCTGGCGCTGGAAATCCGGCGTTTCTACGATCTCTGCCAACTCGAAGCCGTCATGTGTCTCCATGAAGGCGGCAATGTCCTGATCATCTGTGAATTTAGGAAGTTGTTTTAGCTTTTCCATACTTTTCATCTCGATCAAGATTGCTTTTATCATACCATACTTTGAAGCTATCGAGAAGAGGTTGACATCCATCCCTTTCCATTTACAATTCGCTTTCGATAGAGTGAACTGAAAGGACCAGCGACCATCCGATGCCTAGACTATTGCGGGGGTGTGCTATTATGAACGACAAACCGACCAGC
This sequence comes from Chloroflexota bacterium, assembly GCA_022707725.1. Classification (GTDB taxonomy): domain Bacteria; phylum Chloroflexota; class Anaerolineae; order B4-G1; family SLSP01; genus DSWT01. Next base: position 5,201 of record JAKJAB010000117.1, read on the forward strand.
GCCGAAATTCGCCAGACTTTTCTGGATTACTTCGGCGCGCGTGGGCACACGATCGTGCCCAGCGCCAGTCTCGCGCCGATTGACGATCCGACGCTGCTGTTCACCAATGCGGGGATGAACCAGTTCAAAGACGTGTTCCTGGGAACGGGAACCCGGCCCTACACCCGCGCCGTCGATACCCAGAAATGTATGCGCGTCTCCGGCAAGCACAACGATCTGGAAGAAGTCGGCCACGACGGCACACACCACACTTTCTTCGAGATGTTGGGCAACTGGTCATTTGGCGACTATTACAAAAAAGAGGCCATCGGCTGGGCCTGGGACTTGCTCACGCGCGTCTTCGGGCTAGACAAAAGCCGGCTCTGGGCCACGATCTTCGAGGACGATCAGGGCGACTTGCCGCGCGACGATGAAGCCGCCGGCTATTGGCGCACCGAGACCGACATCGACCCGGAGCACATTCTTCCCTTCGGACGCAAAGACAACTTCTGGATGATGGCTGACACCGGCCCTTGCGGCCCCAACAGCGAAATCCACTACGACCGCGGCCCCGCAGCCTGCGATAAACAGGGAACGCCGGGCCACGTCTGCCGCGTCAACGGCGACTGCGCTCGTTTCACCGAAATCTGGAACCTGGTTTTCATTCAGTACAACAGTTTCGGGGACGGGAAATTGGAACCCCTGCCGGCCAAACACGTCGATACGGGCATGGGCTTCGAGCGCGTGGTTGCTCTGCTGCAAGGCAAACCCACCAATTACCACACCGACCTGTTCTGGCCCATCATCGAGAAAACACAAGCCCTGGCGGGGCATACCGACGCCGAGCGCGAGGCCAATCCCGTGCCTTACCGCGTCATCGCTGACCATATCCGCGCGGGCACGTTCCTCATCGGCGATGGTGTGCTGCCATCCAACGAGGGGCAGGGCTACGTGCTGCGCATGGTGCTGCGCCGCGCCATCCGCTACGGGCGTAAACTCGGCTTCAACCGCCCCTTTATGGCAGAACTGGCCGATGTGGTGATCCATAAGATGGGCCATGCGTTCCCGGAATTGCCCGCGCGCACCGATTTCATCAAGGCGACCATCACCAATGAAGAAGTGCGTTTCTTGCGCACCCTCGACCAGGGCCTGGCCCGGTTGGACGCGGTTATTAGTGACTTGAGAGTGCGTGGTGAAACGGCGATCCCTGGCAACGCCGCCTTTTTCCTGCACGACACGCTCGGTCTGCCCTTCGAAGTGACCCGCGACATCGCCGCTGAGCAGGGCTTGACCGTGGACGAAGATGGCTACCGTGTCGCCCGCGAGGAACAGCGCGCGCGGGGACGGGCTGCCGGCGATTTCCAGATGGAGACCGATGAGCACAACTTGCTTTATCCCATCCTGCGCGATTGGATCGAAGAGCAGGAATGTGGTCGCGCGCTGGGCTACGACCCGTACAGCAGTCTGAAGGTCGACACGTGTGTGGCGGGCATCGTGCGCGAGGATGGGCTGGATACCGAGGCTGCGCCTGGTGAAGCGGTAGAGCTGGTGCTGGACAAGACCCGCTTCTACGTCGAGTCCGGCGGACAAGTCGCCGATACCGGACGCATTACCGGCCCCGATTGGGAAGTCGTCGTTGAAGACACGCGGCGTCCCATCGAAGGCATGGTTGTCCACATCGGACGTGTCGTTTCGGGGCATCCGCGGGTGGGCGATCCGGTGGTCGCGCACGTCGACGCTGAGCGCCGTTGGGACACGATGCGCAATCACACCGCCACACACCTGCTGCATCGCGCGTTGCGCACTGTTTTGGGCAGTCACGTGGCGCAGGCCGGATCGTTGGTCAGCCCGGAGCGCCTGCGTTTCGACTTCAACTACGAGAAACCCCTCACCGCCGAGCAGCGCGCGGAGATCGAACGGCGCGTCGTCGAAGCGGTGCTGGCGAATTACGAGGTCGATGCCCGGCAAGAGGCATACCGCGACGCGCTCGCGCAGGGTGTCACCGCGCTCTTCGGCGAGAAGTACGGCGATGTGGTGCGCGTGCTGCGCGTCGGTAGCGCCGATGCGCCGTTCAGTCAGGAGTTGTGCGGCGGCACGCACGTCACCCACACCGGTGACATTGGGCCGTTCCTCATCACCGAGGAAAGCGGCATCGGCGCGGGTTTGCGGCGCATCGAGGCCGTCACCGGGCGGGGGGCGCTCCAGGTCATCCAGGCGATGCGCGCGCGCCAGGAACAAGCGGCGGTGTTGCTCGGCGGCGCCGCAGAGGAATTGCCACAGCGCATCGAACGGCTGCACAGCGAGCTGCGCGCCGCGCACAAGGAGATCGAAACGCTGACGCGCAAACTGGCCCGTGCGGACTTTCAGTCCTTGCTGAACAGCGTCATCGAGATCGACGGCGTCTCTGTGCTCGCCGCCAGGGTAGAGGCCGCCGACGCTGACACACTTCGCGAAATGGCGGACTGGTTCCGCGACAAAATGCAGGGCGGGGTCATCGTACTTGGCGCAGTGATTGACGACAAGCCGCTGCTGATCGCCGCGACGACGAAGGCGTTGGTGCAGGAACGCGGTATCCACGCGGGCAATCTCGTCCGTGATCTGGCGCGTATGGTGGGCGGCGGCGGCGGAGGACGTCCCGACATGGCGCAGGCCGGTGGGCGCGATCCCGCGAAATTGTCCGAGGCGCTGGATAAGGTTCCAGCCTTGTTACGGGAGATGCTCAAATAGTGGAAGTTATACGCATATCGCCGGCCGATGATCGCTATACTGTGCGCGCGATGCTCGCACACGTTGCCGAACAGCGTGTGTTGATTGTCTTGCCCTGGGAGGCGACGCCAGCGTTGACTAAGGGCTGGTCGCATCCCCTGGATTTTGAGCTGCTGTTCCGCACGGCGCAAGAACGTGAGCTTGAGGTCGCCTGGGCCGTCGATGATCTCGGACGCAGACCGTTGGTGCGCAAGGCCGGTTTTCCCGTCTTCCCCAGCGAGGCCGCGGCGCAGGCGTATGTTGCGCACAAAGGCGCGTTCCCGCCCTTGCGCGCGCCGCACAAACCGGCGCGTCCCAGGCGTCCTTTGTGGGCCGAAGACCCGGAGAAACCCAAGCCACCCCGACAGCATCGCCAGCCGGTGTGGCTTATCGCCCTGGAGCTGATCGTCGTAGGCGCTGTCCTGCTGACGTTGCTCAGCGCGGCGCTGCTTTCGTGGCCATCGGCGCGCATCGTGGTGGTTCCGCAGGGCCTCACCTATTCGCGCGTGGTCGCCGTTTCGGTCGATCCGGCGCTGACTGAGGTGGATTTGCAGCGCGGCATCATCCCGTCCCGCCGCATTGGCGACGAATTCGAGGCTTACGTCGAAGTGGGGACGAGCGGGCGTGGGTTCACCTTCAGCGGGCGCGCTCGCGGCCAGGTGCTCTTTACCAACCTGCTGGGACAGGATTATCGCGTCCCCGAGGGGACCGTTGTGCGCACCACTGCCGGGTCGTATCCGGTGCGCTATGCCACCACCCAGGAGGTCACCCTGCCGGCATTTGGTCAGGGGACGGCCCCGGTCGAGGCGCTGGACGAGGGCACGCGTGGCAACGTGGACCCCTACCAGATCAACCTGGTCGAAGGCGTGGTTGGCTTTGCGGTGCGGGTGACCAATCCCGATCCGATTTCCGGCGCTGAAAGTACCGCCGTCGCCACCGTCATCGAAGCCGACCGCGAACGGGCCTGGAATCTGGCAGCGCAGAAGGTGATGTCCGAAGCCTACAACGACCTGCAAGACTCGGCCTATCTTGAACCGGGCGAGTTTTTGCCAAATCAGGCGCTCGTCATTCAGGCGACACCCAAACAGGCGTACACGCACCTGGTCGGTGAGCAGACGCCCGTGCTGGGCCTGGCGCTGCGGCTGTTGATCACGGGACAGGCTATCCACGTCTCCAACGTGCAGGCCGTCGCCTACCGCCAACTGGCAACCCAATTGCCGGAAGGCTATGAGCTGCTTGATGCCCGTTTCGAGTACGGCGAGGCCGCCGAGGAGGATGTCGGCCCGGGCCTCTTCACGTTTTATGTGACCACCCACGGTTACGCTGCCGCCGCCATCGACACGGCGAATGTCGCCGAGCTGGTTCTGGGGAAGCCCAAAGAGGACGCCGCCGCGCTGTTGATGGAGTC
>JAKJAB010000118.1 GCA_022707725.1 Chloroflexota bacterium
CTGAACCCAAAACGGCACTTTTTGCGTTTCCTACTGTCATTGCAGGCGTAAAAGTGCGCCCCACCTGAATAGTTACGAAAATTGTATCTGGTACTCTTTGTCTCTCGATATATAATGAGAGAATTAATCAGGCAAGAAACTGTGGAGGCGCGCCTGTGGAGAAAGTCAAAAAAGCGTTAGTGAGTATTGGTCGTTTCCTCGGCATCATCCTGCTCGTCGATCTGGGCCTTTTCATCATCGTCAGCATCTCGTGCTTGTTCGGCGCGCGTTGCACAAATGCGGCGTGGAGCGAGCGCATGTTCTGGGCAGGGATCATCGCCCTGATCACTGCCATGCCCGCCGTCCTGGCAGGGTTGAACACCAGCCGAGGCTATTTCGACAACCGGCTGACCGCCGGGATGGACCTACAAGTCGCGCAGACAATCATTCAGGCTGAACGCAAGGGGCTGGACAAGCGCACAGCCTACGCCCTCAGAGCCGGCGCTGTCGGCGCGGGGGCCATCGCCATTAGCGCGTTGATCGACATTCTGACGAGATAAGTTGCGAGTTAAGAGTTGCGAGTTAAGAGTTGCGAGTTGCGAGTCGAAAGCCTCTTCACCAACAGCTATCTGACTAACGACTACTTGACCAACGACTGCCGGGCTAAAAACTATGATGGCTGCAAGTGACCGAACAACGTTACATGAATTAGCCTGTCGGGTGGCCGAAATCGCCGCGCTGCCCATCCAGGCGGAACGGCGCGCATGGTGGAAGCTGCACAACAGCCTCAAGACCACGCGCCCACTGATCCTCGTCTTCCCGGAAGGCTCGTGGGAAGAACTCCTTACGGACAAAGACCTGGTCTGCGAGGATGACGTCGCCCGGCGCATCGAATGGGAGTTGCGCAGCCGCATCTATTATCACGAACATTTCCAGGATGACACCGTGATCGAAAAGACCTGGATGGTCAACAAAGTCATCCACAACTCCGGGTGGGGATTGGAGGCGCAGCATATCCCCAGTCCTGAGGCGCGCGGCGCGTGGCGCTTCGCTCCGGTGATCCACACACCCGCCGACCTGCAGAAGCTGCGCTTCCCCGAAATCGCCTACGACGAAGCCGCCACACAGCAGGCGCTCGCCGAAGCGCACGACCTCTTCGGCGATATTCTCGACGTGCAGCTCAAGGGCGTGGCGCACGTCTCCTATCACCTGATGGCCGAATACACCGGCTGGCGCGGTCTGGAAGAGACGATGACCGACATGGCGCTCAATCCCGGCTGGGTCCACGACGCGATGGCTTTCCTCACCGCGGGACACCAGCGCATCTTGCAGCAATACATCGACCAAAATCTGCTCTCGCTCAACAACGACGCCACCTACCAGAACTCCGGCGGCAACGGCTACACCGACGAGTTGCCTGCGCCGGGTTTCGACCCTGAGCGCGTGCGCCCCTGTGATATGTGGGCCAGCGCCGAAGCGCAAGAGATGGCCGGCGTGTCGCCGAAGATGCACGCTGAGTTCATCTTGCAGTACGAAAAACGCCTGCTCGAACCCTTTGGGCTAACCGGTTACGGCTGCTGCGAAGACCTCACACGCAAGATGGGGGACGTTTCGACCATCCCCCACATCCGGCGCATCTCCATTTCGCCGTTTGCGGACGTGGACAAGTGCGCGCCGCAACTCGAAGGTAACTACATTTTTTCGTGGAAACCCAACCCGGCGCACCTGGTCGGGAACTTCGACGAAGACCGCATCCGCGCTTACATCCGTCACACCGTTGCAGTCACACAGGAGCACGGCTGCGTGATGGAGATGGTCCTCAAGGACACCCATACCTGCGAGCATCACCCGGAGCGGTTCGACCGCTGGCTCGCCATCGCCCGCGAAGTGCGAGCTGAATTCGTGTAAGCACAGAGAGCACAAAAAGGAGCTGCAATGCTATCTCGATTTAGCCGCTACCTTAGAGCGCCGGTTTTCGAGGGCGACGAAGAAAAGAGCCGGGCGGCCCGCGTGCTCAACGCGCTGCAACTGGCCCTTGGCACGGTCACAATATTGGCTTTACTCGCGTCGGTGTTCATTTTCCCTGAGAAATGGCGTAGCCTTATAGTGGTCACGGGGATGGCGGCTGTGTTAGCACTCTCACGAGTGTTGATGTACCGGGGGTATATACGCAGCGCCAGCATTCTCATCCTGACAGGGTTATGGCTTGTTGCCACTGGGTTGGTGATGGTTGCCGGAGGGATGAAAGGCATCGACGCCGTGTACTACCTCTCGTTGACCATCATCGGCGGGTTGCTCCTGGGCACACGCGCAATGACCATCATTGCTGTAGTCAGCAGTCTGGCAGGACTGACAATGGCCCTCAGTGAAATGTGGGGCTATCCACTCCCACGGCTATTCCCGGTACCGCCGATTTCCGGGTGGATCAACTTCAGCCTCAGTTTGTTCCTGGTCGTGATCACCTCCGACATCGCCTTGAGCAACCTCCACAATGCATTGACGTTGGCCCGCCGCCGCCTGGAAGAACGCCGCAAAGCCGAACAGGAACGCGAACGGCTGCTCGTCCGCGTCCAGGAACAAGCGCGCCAGGTGCAGCAGGTGATGGACACCGTGCCGGAAGGCGTGTTGTTGCTCGACAACGAAGGGCGCGTGCTCTCAACAAATCGCCTAGGACAGGGAGACCTGCGCACCCTGGCGGGAATCGCCGTCGGCGGTGTACTCACCCATTTGGCAGATTGCCCACTGGAGACACTGCTGACTTCGCTACCGCACGGGCTGTGGCACGAGCTGGAACACGAAACCCGCAGCTTTCAGGCGCTCGCGCGTCCCATTAAAAGCGGCGAAAAAAGTGAGGGCTGGGTTCTCGTCATCCGCGATGTGACGCAGCAAAAGTTGATCGAACAGCGCAGCCAACAACAGGAACGCCTGGCAGCGGTGGGACAACTCGCCGCTGGCATCGCCCACGACTTCAACAACATCATGGCGACGGTGGTGCTGTACGCGCAAATGTCGATGCGCGAGAAGGGTCTGCCGACCAAAGTGCAGGAACGCCTCATCACCATCTACCAGCAGGCGCTGCACGCCACCCAACTGATCCAACAAATCCTCGATTTCAGCCGCCGTGCGATCCTGGAGCGGCGGCCCTTCGATCTGCTGCCGCTCTTGAAAGAAGAGATCAAACTCCTGGAACGCATCTTGCCGGAAAACATCAAGGTCACACTGGACTACGGTCCCGCCGCCGACTACGTACTCCTCGGTTCGCCTACAGCGCTGCAACAAGTGCTGATGAACCTTGCCGTCAACGCGCGGGATGCCATGCCCAACGGCGGCGCGCTGCGCTTCGATCTGACCCACCTCCAGATTACCGAAGCCGAAGCCGATCCAATCCATGGGATCGGCGCCGGAGAATGGATCAGACTCACCGTTGCCGACACCGGCATAGGCATCCCTGCCGACAGGCTGCCGCACATCTTCGATCCGTTCTACACCACCAAAGAACCTGGCGCAGGCACGGGCCTGGGCCTGGCGCAGGTCTACGGCATCGTGGGGATGCACGATGGGCAAATTCGCGTCGAAACCGAGGCGAGCACGGGCACTACGTTTATCATCCATTTGCCGGCGATAGAGACCACAGCATCAGCGCGATCCGATGTCAAGGTTTCCGAACTGACAACGGGACAAGGTCAAACCATCCTCGTCGTCGAAGACAGCCCTCCAACCCGTCAGGCGCTGGCAGATAGCTTGCTGGCGCTCAACTACCAGGTCCGAGTCGCCGAAAACGGCCAGCAGGCGTTGTCCATACTGGAAGAGCACCCAGAGGAAATCGCCTTGGTCCTCAGCGATGTCGTGATGCCAGAGATGGGGGGGCTCGATCTTATCGAGGCCATGCAACAGCGCGGCTTTTCCATACCCGTTGTCCTACTCACGGGCCACCCGCTCAAGGAAGACTGGACGCACCTGAAAGTCGATTGGCTTCTCAAACCGCCAAGCCTGGAATCTCTGGCCCAGGTGATCGCGCAAACGCTGGCCAAAACATAGGAGACCGACATCGACACCCCACAGCATCTGCTCGCCATCTGCTTCGACTGCGGGGACACGCTGGTCGATGAAGGCAGCGAAGCCAAAGATGCCCGCGGCGTGTCGTTGCGCGCCGATCTCATCCCTGGCGCGGCGGAGGTCGTCCACACACTGAAGCGCCTTGGTTATCCACTCGCATTGGTCGCCGATGGGCCGGCGGCGACCTTCGCCAACATCCTCGCCCAGCATGAGTTGTACGACTGCTTCGACGCCTTCGCTATTTCCGAAGAAGTCGGTGTCGAAAAACCCGATCCCCGCATCTTCATCCAGGCACTGGATCAACTCGGTATTCGCCGTGAAGACTACAGGCGCGTAGTGATGGTGGGTAACAATCTCGCCCGCGACGTGAAAGGCGCCAACGCACTCGGCCTCGTCAGTGTGTGGCTGGATTGGGCGTCGCGCCGGTCGAAAATCCCCACGGACGATTCCGAAGTTCCGCAATATACCATCACAACGCCAAAGGCATTGCTGCCCCTGATCGAGCGATTGAACGCGTCCCCCTCTGGCGCACATCGTCGAGACCGCCCAGAGTAATGGGCAAGCACGTAGGCCGATCCCGAAAGGGATAACGAATAAACGCCCCCCCACTGTCTGGTCATAGAAATGACTAATACGACTTTTCTGTGCGGTCAATTTGTATAATATTTGACATTATTATAATATAAATATATAATATAATCATAATTATGCGTCTTCATAAAGTGTATATACAGATAGATAAATGAGGGTGTAAAAATGAAAAAGTTAATTCGGGTGTTGATGATTGTGACGTTCCTTCTCGCAGGTGTGATCACCATAGGACCAAGCGACGTAGGCGCCGACCCGTATGTGCCGCCGGTCTTACCCGCTGAGCCATGGTTTTATCCTGAGATGCGCCTGCAAACATTCACCCCGCCAGACGGGCGTATGACGGTGGCAGCGTCGATTACCGATACCACGGTCTTCACCACCGCTCCGACGATTGACATGCGGATATTGGTCGTCCATGGGAAAGGATTTACAGATACCAACGCCTCTCCTATCACGGAACATCCGTACAATATGGTCAAGTCATTCCTGGACGTGGTGGGCATTCCATACGATTCGGTAGACTTGAGCGCCAGCGAGACTGTCAGTGAAGCAGATTTGTGGGACGGCGTTAGCCACGGCAATTACTATGCGATCTTCTTCACCACCAGCGATGATTGGTGGGGCTTGCCGTTCGAAACGCGCGAGATGATCGCTGCCTACGAGCGCAATTTCGGTGTGCGCCGGGTCACGTGGTACAGCATCCCGAACCCATCGCTCAATGGAATGGAATGTGCGCTTGTCGATCCGAATTGCGCGGCACCTGGCGTCGGTATGTCCGGACCGATAGACATTACGTCGACCGAGGCGGGACGCGAGGTCTTCCCTTACCTGAAACCCGATACCGGGCCAGGCGGGCTGAATCTGAGTGCGTTCACCTTCGGCTATCCGGCCACCACCACCGTCGGTATGGACGTTACTCCGCTATTCCTGGACGAAAACGGTTACATCGCTATGGCGATCTTCCGGCCCGGCGACGGGCGCGAGCACCTGGTCTTCAGCTGGTCATCGTATTACCCGGCCAAGCCGCCGATCAACATCCACGCGCGGGTGCTGCCCTATGGCATCATCAACTGGGCCACCCGAGGCATTTTTTTAGGAGAGCGGAAGGTCTATTTTGTCCCCCAGCCGGATGATGTTTTCGCGTGGGGAGACGGGTGGGATTCCGACACACAAACCATCATCGTCGATGAAAAAATCCACCGTCTCTCCCCCTATGATCTCGACAGTCTCGTGGCGTGGATGAACGACCTCAAGACAACCGCGCCCAATGCCGCGGATTTCAAGATCGAAATGCCGTTCAACGGCGAAGGCACTGAGGAAGACCGCGCGGGGTATCCCGGCAGTCCACTCGGCGCCGTTCTGCCGGGCACGCTCACTGCGAGAGCTTTGGAACTGGAAAGTGAATTCATCTGGCTCAACCACACCTATAGCCACGCGAACCTCAATACGGCTGATTACAGCCTGAGTTATAATGAGGTTGTGAAAAATAACGATCTTGCCAACTTCTTGAACCTCACAGACTACACAACCACGACCCTGCTGACGGGTGCTTACTCAGGCTTGACCAATCCTGACGTGATCACCGCCGCCTATGAGCTGGGCGTGCGCTACCTCCTCGCCGATGCGTCCGTGGTGCCGACGTACACCGCCCCTTCGCCCAACACCGGCATCCCGCACCCGCTCAACCCGGAAGTCCTGTTGATTCCCCGCCATGCGAACAACATCTACTATTTCGCCGTAACGCCGCAGGACGAAACCGAATATTACAACAGCGTTTATCCCGATATGACAAGGACTTATGAACAAATCATTGATACAATCACAGATCAGTCACTTGAAAATCTGTTGGACTTCAGCATCAATCCAACGATGTTTCACATGAATAATCTGATCGTCTACACAACGACCCAAACCAGCACGATTCTGGCCGACTTCGTGGAATCGCTCTACGGCAAGTACAACGCGCTCTACAACGACAACGTTCCGATTCTCAGCCTGCACACGCAGGATATTGGCGCAAAGATGCAGGAGCGCATGATCTTCGATGCCTCCGGCGCCAGTGCCGTGTGGACCTGCGGCGACGCCCTCACGCTCACCGCGACCAGTCCGGCACGCATCCCCGTCACGGGCATCGACTCGCCTTTGGCCGTCTACACAGAAACCTACGCCGGTCAAACGATTTCCTACTTCGATCTGGAAGCGGGCGATAGCCTGTTCATCCCAGGTGCGCCGCCCTCCATACCCGAACAGATCGGCGGCTTGACCGTTGCTGTGGAGGACACACAGAACGTGCTCACCTGGGACGCCGTGACAACCGACACCAACGGCGACCCCGTGCAGGCGCGCTACTATCGCGTTTACCGCGACGGTGCGCTGCTCGCCGACAGCCTCACAACCGCGACCTACATCGACGCGGCTCCCATCGCCGGCGCCACCTACACCGTCACCGCTATCGGCGACAACTGTTGGCGGCTCGCCTCTACCGATTCGAGCGCCACGCCTACCACACTGCTCGACTTCTCCACCAGCGTCCTTGCGGGTACGGTCACCTTCACCTGGACCACGGACGTCGAAACCAACACAGCCGGATTCAACCTGTATATCTCGACCAATCCCAGCAACCCGTCGTCGTGGACGCAGGTCAACACCGAAACCATTGGGGTTACGGTAGGTGGCGTGTACACCTTCACCGACCCCAACGACCGGCGCGGCGGCACGTTCCACTACCGGCTTGAAGAAGTCGAAACGGAGATCACCGGCAGCGCCAGAGTGTGGTATCCTGCCATTGCCATCGGCATCGGGCCGAACGCCGTCTCGCTGTTGGGATTGCAAGCGGGAGCGTCTTCGGGAAACATTTTGGCGCGACTTGGCGTACTCACTGTCCTTGCGGGCGTTGTGTTCGGCATCAGAAAAAGACGGCGCGTCCAGTGACGTGAAAGGTAACTGGCCATGAACTTCCGCTTCAGGATCCCCACCGCCCCACCCGCCATCTTGCCGGCACACTCGGAAGAAATTGGCGTGGAAACGCGCCGTATGACGGTGTGCCTCGTCAACGAGGGCAGCTATCCGCACTACAAAGGCGGCGTCAGCACGTGGTGCGATATGCTCGTGCGGGGGTTGCCGGAAATCGACTTCGTCATCGTCAGCCTGGTCGCCGATCCAAGCGCAAAGCCGGTCTTCGAATTGCCGGAGAATGTCACGCGGCTGATTACGGTGCCCTTGTGGGGCACCGGCGAAGTGCTGGAATTGCAGCGCGATCTGAGCCTGGCACAAGTGGTGCGGAGCAAGTTCAACGCGCCGCGCAAAGCCATCGAAACACAGTTTTTGCCGCTCTTCGGCGACTTTCTGGACGCCATCTGGACGGACGAAGCCACGCCGCTGCAACTGGTCGAGATCCTGCGCGCGCTCGCCGTCTACTTTCAGTTCTACGACTACGATATGACGATGCGCTCGCAGGCGGTCTGGGATTGCTTCCGCGAGCACAGCGTCAGCGGTTACCGGCGCGGCGTGGGGACGCTTACACCGCTGCAGCCCGTGTCGCTCCTGGAAGCGACCAACATGATGCAGATCGTCTACCGCTGGCTGACGGTGCTCGCTATCCCCATCCCCCAGGTCGACATCGTGCACGCTGCTGCTGCCGGTCTGTGCAGCATTTTCGGGATCGTGGCATCGCGCAGCCCGCGCACGGCTTTCCTGCTCACCGAACACGGCATCTACCTGCGCGAACGCCTGCTTGCACTGACTAGCTCGAAAGAGACGCATTTCGAGCGCGTGTTCCAGGCGCGCTTCGCGCAGCGGATCACCGAAGCGAGTTACGCCAGCGCCGACAAAATCGCCCCCGGCAGCAACTATAATCACCGCTGGGAGATTCACAACGGGGCAGCGCCGGAGATCATCCAGACGATCTACAACGGTCCCGATCCGCAGCAGTTCGTCCCTTCCAGGCACCACAAACCGGCGGACGCTCCGCCCACCATCGTCTGGCTGGGGCGCATCGATCCGCTCAAAGACCTGGAAACGCTTATCCACGCCGCGGCGATCGTCTGCGACGTGCGCCCCGACGCGCGCTTTATCCTGTACGGGAAGCCGCCCAAAGGCAACGAGTGGTACTACCAGAAATGTCTCGATCTGCGCGACCGGCTCAAACTCCAGGATAACGTCGTCTTCGCCGGTTTCGCCGCCAGCGCCGCCGCCGCCTACAATGAAGGCGATTTCGTCGTCCTTTCCAGCATCTCCGAGGGCTTTCCCTACAGCGTCGTCGAAGCGATGATGTGCGAGCGCACCATCGTCGGCACGGACGTGGGCGGCGTGAGCGAGGCGCTGGACGGCTGCGGGCTGGTCGTCGAACCGCGCAATCCCGCCGATATGGCCCGCGCGTGCCTGGAATTGATCCAGGACCCCGAAAGGACGCGCGAACTAGGCCGCCAGGCCCGAGAGAAGGCGCTCAGCCAGTTCAGCCTGCAACAGTGCAACAGCGGCTATCTCGCCACCTACCAACGGCTGCTGACCGAAAATCGCTACCGCCACCCGGAGCTGGATTTCGTATACGAGGTGGCGCCGGAGCGTCAGGAGGGTATCGTCCGATGAGCGCCTTCGCCGTCCCAGTCAG
>JAKJAB010000119.1 GCA_022707725.1 Chloroflexota bacterium
CCAGCAACCAGCAACCAGCAACCAGCAACCAGTTTCACATCACGAGGTGTCTATGTTACAAGTCTCGAACGTTACAAAATACTACGGCGACGCCCTCATTTTAGACGGCGTCACGTTTACGCTGAATCCCGGCGAGCGAGTGGGTCTCATCGGGCCGAACGGCTGCGGGAAGACGACGCTGTTGCGCATCATCACCGGGCAAGAGGGGGCGGACAGCGGTTCCGTTCGACGCGATCCGCCCGACCTGCGCGTGGGTTATCTGGAGCAGAGTCTCACCTACGGCGAGGACGCCACGCTCGACCACGTTCTGCGCGCCGAACAAATCGCGCTGGAAAGCCTGGAGGAGCAAGTGGCGACGTTGGCCGGCGCGCTCGCCGCCGCCAAAGACGCGGAACAGGCGCGGCTCCTGGAAGCCTACGGCGAAGCGTTGGCCGAACTGGAAACATTGGCCGCGCGGCAGACGCCCGAACACACCGTCAAGGCCATTCTCGCGGGGCTGGACCTGGACGATATGCCGTTCGACACGCCCGTGCGCCATCTCAGCGGCGGGCAGAAGACGCGGCTCGGCCTGGCGCGTCTGCTCATCCAGAACCCACAGGCGCTCCTGCTCGACGAACCCACGCGCGGGCTGGACTATCGCGCCAAAGCGCAGTTGCTCGATCTTTTGCGGGCGTGGCGTGCGGAAGGGTTGGCGATTCTGCTCGTCACCCACGACGTGGAACTGGTCGCCGAGGCCGCCGATCGCGTGGTGGTAATGGAGCATGGGACAATCGTCGCACAGGGAAATCCTGCTGAGGTGCTGCGCGCCTCGCCGACGTTCACGCCGCAGATTGCGCAGTTATTTCCGGATGGCGACTGGCTTACTGTTGGAGAGGCGTTGGCAGGACTGAAAGCTTGATGCTAACTGCTTGATGCAGACAACGAAAGAGATTCGCTCAGTACGTCGGCAACCCATTGGTTGAGACTTTTGCCTGCCGCCGTTGCCCTGGTTGCAATTTCGGCATGCAACTGAGGTGAAACACGCAGGTTGAACTTGCCCGAATATGCTTTGCGTGGCTCTACACCATCTTCTCGGCACATGTCGAGGAAAACCTTCAGCGAGATTTGGCCTTCCTTGCGCAAACTGTCGATATCCCTGGCATAAAAGTCGACGCCGCCATAGAAATCAATGACTATTACGCATTCGCCGCCCGATACACCTCGCGCAGTGGTATGCCGTGTTCCTCCGCCAGACGACGGCAATCTTCATACTCCGGCGCACGCTTCGTCGTGCCATCAGGCAGTTCCGCCACTTTGACATGCACCGGGCCGTAGGGTGTATCCACGTGCTCGATGACGCGCGGCAGGGCGTGACGCGTCACGGTCTGCTCGCGGATACCCAGTGTAGTGGTCTCCGCGAAGAGGATCGCCGTCATCGTGGGCACGTCGTCGGGGCGGCAGAGGACGCTCAGCAGTGTGGCGGGGCGGTTCTTCTTCATCTGGATGGGCGCGAGGTAGACGTCCAACGCGCCGGCCTCGAACAGTTTGCCCATTACGTACTCGTAGACCTCCGGGTTGAGGTCGTCGACGTTGGTTTCGAGCACGGAGAGGTAGACGGTAGACGGTAGACGGTAGACGGCAGACGGGGATTGGGGAGTTGCGGAGTGTTCATGCTCGTGGTGATGTGGATGGTCATGAGTATGCTCGTCATGGTGTTCATGGCTGTGCGTGTGCGGATGATCATGCTCGTGGTTGTGGTCATGCTCGTGTGGGTGTTCGTGGTTGTGCTCATGGTGATGAGGATGCTCGTGGTCATGTTCGTGGTCGTGGGGATGCGGGTGATGGTGATGAGGCGCTTTAGGCTTCAGGGCGGGTGTGGCTTCGCCGATGAGCACCCGGATGACGTTGGGGATGGGCAGGTCGCGCGATCCCGCGCCGTAGCCGAGTGCCTGCAACGTCATCGCTGGGATCGGGCCGAACGACGCTGCCAGCGACGTGAGCAGCGCGGCCCCGGTCGGCGTGACGGTCTCCCCCTCCAACGGCGAACCGACGACGGGCGCGCCCTTGAGCAGCGCGGCGGTCGCCGGCGCGGGCAGCGGAATCTGCCCGTGCGCGCCCCATATAAAGCCGCGTCCCAGCGGGAAGGGCGACACGATGACTTGCTCGATGCCGAGTTCGTCCAATCCCACCAGCGCGCCGACGACGTCCACGATGGTGTCCACGCCGCCCAATTCGTGCAGGTGGACGTCCGCCATCGTCGTCCCGTGGATGTTCGCTTCGGCGGCGCCCATCCGGCGGAAAATGGCGACGGCGCGTTCCTTGATCTCCGGCGCGAGGTCGCTGTTCATCACGATGGCTTCGATATCTGTAAGACGCCGTTCCGGCACGTTATCCGCGACGATTACGTCGACTTTGACAGCAGCGAAGGCGTTTTTGGCGACGCGCCGCGCGCGCAGGTCAAAATCAGCCAGGTGCAACGCATTCAAGCGTTCGCGCAGAGTTTCCAGCGGCAACCCCGCATCCACCAGCGCGCCCAAAATCATATCGCCGCTTGCTCCGGCGATACAGTCAAAATATGCAGTTTTCATAGTTCTTACTCCTCAATCATAAACTATAATTTCCATCAGCAGATTTAGCAGATGAAGCAGATTTTTTATCTTGCCATCTAGAAATCTGCTCAATCTGCTGACATAAATGCCTTCACAGGCGCCGCAAAACGAAGTGCGCGAAGACCGCCGCGCCGTACCCGTTGTCGATGTTGACGACGGCGACGCCCGACGCGCACGAGTTGAGCATCGTCAGCAGCGGCGCGAGGCCGTGGAAGTTGGCCCCGTACCCCACGCTGGTCGGCACGGCGACGACCGGGCTGGAGACCAACCCGGCGACGACGCTCGCCAGCGCGCCTTCCATCCCTGCCACAGCGATGACGACGGACGCCGCCTGCAACCGGTTCAGTTCGCCTAACAACCGGTGCAGGCCCGCAACGCCCACATCGTAGGCGCGCTCGACGCGGTGGCCGAGGAATTCCAACGTCTGCGCAGCTTCTTCGGCCACGGGCAGGTCGGACGTGCCGCCGCAGACGACCATCGCGTAGGGCGCGCCGTCCGGCAGGGGGGCGCGCGCGGTCCGCTCCAACACAATCAGGCGCGAGGTCGCGTCGTAGCGCGCCTCCGGCAATTGCGCCTGGATGAAGGCCGCCATTTCCGGCGGGACGCGCGTCCCCAACACGCGGTCGTGGTGCTGCCACAGCCGCGCGAGGATCGCCGCCGCCTGCTCCGGCGTCTTCGTCTCGCAGAAGACTGTCTCCGGCAGGCCTTGCCGCAGCCCGCGATGCACGTCCAGCCGCGCGAAATCGCCCAGGTCGTCGTAGGGCAACGCGCGCAGCCGCCCCAGGGCTTGCTCTACGTCCACGCGCCCGGATTGCACTTCGGCTAACAGTTCTCGGATTTTGTGTTCATCCATTTTTACCGATGACCTCGTTCATACTCCCGGAGCGGAATCCCGCCAAATCCAACGCGACGTAGGCGTAGCCGAGCGCCTTGAGCGCCGCGACGATGGCTTCACGGTGGGCCAGAACCGCGTCGAAGTCGGCTTGCGCCGTTTCGATGCGGGCCACGTCCCCGTGATGGCGAACGCGATACTGGCGCAGGCCCAGGTCGCGCAACACGCCTTCGGCCCGGCCAATCTGCGTGAGCTTTTCCGCCGTGATGGGATCGCCATAGGGAAGACGCGACGCCAGACATGCGGAGGCGGGCTTGTCCCAGTTGGGCAGGCCCAGTTCGCGGGCCAGCGCGCGGACGTCGGCTTTGGTGAACCCGGCCTCTTGCAGCGGGCTGCGCATCCCGTACTCGCGGGCCGCGCGCGCGCCGGGCCGGTAATCGCCGGTGTCGTCGGCGTTGGAGCCGTCGATGACGTAGCGATAGCCGTGTTGTTGCGCGTACTCGATCAATTGCTGGCACATCGAGGCTTTGCAGAAGTAGCAGCGGTCAGGCGTGTTCGCCAGGAAACGCTCGTCCTCCATCTCGTGCTTGTCGAAGACGACGTAACGCGCGCCGATTTGCTGCGCGATAGCTTGCGCTTCAGCCAGTTCGTAATCAGGCAGCGTCGGCGATACCGTTGTCACCGCCAGGGCGCGCTCGCCGAGCGCGTCGTGGGCAAGTTTGAGCAACAGGGTACTGTCCACGCCGCCGGAGTAGGCCACGAGCACGCTGCCCATATCCAGTAAAATTGCTTTCACCCGTTCAACTTTAATGTTCATCCTTAACCTTATCCTCTATCACGAAAAAGGGCAACCACAGGGATACCCCATTTCGATCTCCCGCACAGCGTCATTATAACATCAAGGCGACGATTCAGCCACTTTTTTGGGTTTATCTATGATTTGAACTTTCACCCGATCACAGTAAACTCGCTTCGTGTTGCCAGATTGTAACGATTCAGCCTTAAGGTGGGACGCACTTAGCTGAACCCAAAACGGCAATTCTTGCGCTTCCTACTGTCATTGCAGGCGTAAAAGTGCGCCCCACCTGAATAGTTACGCCAGGTTTAGAAGACGCAATCGGTGAGGATAGATCGAGGAGGATGCAACGATGAACGAGTGGAACTCAAAAGTGAAAGGTATTATCGATGGACACGTCCACATGGACAGCATCGCTCAGGAAGCGGGGGTGTTGGAGATTCTCGCCGGCGCGGGCATCGAGAAGATGGCGCTGGTCTCCATCCAGGACCCGGCAGCCGGAGCGGGGCTTGCGCAGTCGCTCTATATGAAAGCGCGCCACCCGGAGACGTTTTACGTCTTCGCCGGTCTCAACCACGCCGCGCAGTTGACCGGCGGGCGCGTCCAAACGCCGAGCCTTGCCGCGCAGGTGGACGAATTTGTCGCTATGGGCTGCGACGGGATCAAGATGATCGAGGGCAAACCGACGTCGCGCCAGCACATAGACATCCCCGTGACGGATGCTTACTTTGCCGATTATTGGGCGCGCGTCGCCGAGGTGAACCTGCCCATTGTCTGGCACGTCAACGACCCGGAGGAATTCTGGGATCCTGAGCGCATACCCGGTTGGGCAAAAGAGCGCAATTGGGGCTATGGCCCTGACGATGTGCAGAAGGAGGCGCTCTACGCCGAGGTCGATGAAGTGTTGGCCCGCCATCCACAGCTCAGGATCACGTTCGCTCACTTTTACTTCCTTTCGGCGGACCTGGCGCGCGCGGCCCGCTTCCTCGACGCGCACCCCACCGTTGGCTTCGACCTTACGCCGGGCATCGAGATGCTCTACAATCTCTCGCGCACCCCAGAAGCCAGCCGTGAGTTCTTTGTCAAGTACGCCGACCGCATTGTCTTTGGAACGGATATCGCCAGTGAGCAGTCTGTCAGCGAAGCGCAGGCGCGCGCCGGTATCGTGTTCCGCTGGCTGGAAAGCGCGGATACGTTCCGCGTGCCGGCAACGGCGGATTCCCTGCTCGGCCCACCTGAAGATGGCATCATCCACGGAATGGCGTTGCCAGACGACGTGCTGGCGAAAATCTACCACGATAACTTTGTCCGCATAGCAGGCCCCCAACCGCGCGCGTTGAACGTCTCGCCGGCGGTTGAGGTTTGCGAGCGCCTCGCCGCCATCGCTGAGGCTATGTCGGGCGTACCGCCTGCTGAGACCGAATCCGGGAAGGTCGCAGCCCGTCTATTGCAAAGCCCCGTCTTAATGGTAGAATAACGCAGCGCACAAACCAGAACGGGAAGCGCCTGCCGAACACTCGAGGGCGTAAAAGCCATATTGGTACTGAAGGCGGCTGTGACAGATAAAAGTAGGGAGCTTTCCGGGGAGTCTCAAAAGGTCACGCGCGCGGCGATCGTGATTTTTATCGGGAACATCATCAGCCGCGCTTTGGGACTCGTCCGGGATATGGCGAAATCGTATTTCTTTGGCGCTGGCGGAGCCGTCAGCGCCTTTGACGTTGCCGCGCAAGTGCCGACGATGTTCTACGACCAGCTCGTCGGCGGATTGCTGAATTCGGCGCTCGTGCCCGTGTTCTCCGATTACGCGCGCGACGAGAACCGCGAAGAACTCTGGCGCGTGCTTGGCTTTGTCTTCTCCCTCATCACCTTGCTGCTCGGCGTGCTGGTGCTCTTGGTGGAGATTGCCGCCCCGTGGATCGCCCGTGTGTTGGGCAAGGGCCTCGATCCCCAGTATCTCGACCTCGCCACGGCTATGATTCGCATCACTGCCCCCGCCGTGTTCTTTTTGAACGTAGCCGGATTATTTTCGAGCGTTCTGTATGCGTTGCAACGGTTCACGTTGCCCGCCTTCACCGCCGCCGTGTTCAACGCGACGGTCGTTGCGGTGATTTTCGTCGGGCACAAGACCCTGGGCGCGCGCACGTTGGCGGCAGGATGGCTCTGCGCCAGCATCGCGCAGATGCTCTTCCAATGGCCTGGTTTGAAGGGCGCGCGGTTGCAGTTTCGCCTGTCCTTTCCACTGCACCCGGCGCTGGTCAAAATGGGACAGCTCTATCTGCCCATCGGGTTGGGGTTGTTGGTCGATCAGGCTGCTGTGGCCTTGAGCTTCAACATCGCATCGCGGACCGGGCCGAGCGGCATCGCGTGGATGAAGTACGCTGCCACTTTGATCCAACTGCCGCTTGGGTTGGTCGTCACGGCGATCTCGATTGCGATCTTGCCGACGCTGGCGCGGTATGCCGCCAACGTCAACGAGGACGCTTTCCGCGCGACGTTGGCGCAAGGGCTGCGTCTGGTGCAAATCCTCATCATCCCGGCAGCGGCAGCCCTGCTGGTGATGGGTGAACCGGTTGTGGCGCTCATCTTCCAGCGCGGCGAATTTATGCCCACCGATACCGTTGCCACCGTTGAGGCTTTGCGCTTTTCGATCCTGGGCCTGGTCTTCGCGGCGCTCGACCAGCCGCTTGTCTTCGCCTTCTATGCCCGCAAGGATACGTGGACGCCCGCGCTCGTCGGTGTGGGGACGGTGGCGTTCTACGTCGTGCTGGCCGTCGTCCCGACACTGTTTGGACCTCCGCAACTGTGGGCGCTCATTCTGGCGAATTCGCTCAAGCTGATGGCCCACGCGTTGCTCATGCTTTATCTCTTCGCGCGCAAAGTGGGTAGCCTGCGTTCCTATCGCATCGGGCGGACGACGTTGGCGGCGGTGGGCGCTGCGGCCCTTATGTCGGCGCCGGTGGCGCTGATGTTGGCGGCGCTCAAGGACATTGTTCCTCCGGGGGCGCTCGGCTACCTGGCCCGTACTCTGGCTGCTGGCGTGGCTGGCGGCGCGTCTTATCTCGTCGCCTTACGTTTCATGGACGTGGAGGAATTGACGATCTTGCGCCAGGCCCTCCGCCGTCCACCTATTGGCGAGGCATAGCAAAGATGAGTCACACAACGCGGATCACACGGGCACTTCTGGCGCTCATTCTGCTCTTGTTGGCGGGTTGTACAGGAGAAGAACAGCAGGAAAAGCATATCATCGTCCTCTGGCACGCCTTTACCGGGGTGGAATCGCAGGCATTGCAAGCGCTGACTGATCAGTTCAACGCGGACAATGTCCTGGATATTGTCTTGCTGACGGAATACCAACAAGACATCATCACTAAAATCTCAAGCGCTACCATTGAGCATCGCCCTGACCTGGTGATTCTGTGGCCCAAGGACTTGCAAGCCTACATCACCGCCGGTTTGATCGGAACCACCCCAAACTTTGCGCCGGCCATACGCCGCGAGCGCGCCGACCTGCTCCCCATGGCCGAGGCGCTCTACTCGGTCAACGATACGATGCTGGCGCTGCCTATGGGCCTGGCGACCTACATGCTGTATTACAACGTGGATTGGTTGAGTGATCTAGTTTATATGCCGGAGACGGCCACCTGGGAGGATTTCCGCCAGACGGTTTGCGCGGCCACGAACCCTTCCGGCGGCCAGGTGGGATTGGGATTGCCTGCCAACGCCAGCAGCCTGCTCTCTCTGTTGACCTCAGGTGGTGCGGAGATTGTGGGCGCGGACGGATTCTACAATTTCGCTGACAACGCCGGCCAGCAGACTGCGTTGTTGCTGAACGAAACCCTCGGTACGTGCGGCGTCGTCTATAACGATGTGGATGATGGCATCGGGCGACTAAGCCACAGTTCGATGGCCATGCTGGTGGAATCTAGCCTGCGACTCAATGACATCGACCAGGCTGTTATCGCCGGACGCAACTTCAAACTCGGCGTGAGTGCGTTGCCGGGGCCGGCTGGACCAGGACCGACGTTATGGTATGGGCCGGGCATGGTGATCGTCGCGCCCGAGGGCGACCGGCGCGACGCGGCGCTCAGTGTGCTGGGGTGGTTTTTCTCCACCGAGGCGCAGGCGATGTGGAGCGCCAATACCGATTACTTGCCGGTGCGCCGTTCGCTCATCGAAAGCCGCTTGCAGATCGAAGGACTCAAGGCTGTGGAAATGAGCCTGCTGCAGATGACGTTGTCGGCAGCCGATCAAGCGACCTGGGTGGCCTGGCCGCGCTTCACGGATAACATGGCATGTCGCGCTTCACTGTTGCGTGGATTGCTCTCGATTGGGGAGGGGGTGACGACGCCAGGTGCTTATATCGACACTGCCGTCACTGCGTGCAACACGGGGGTCAAACCATGAATGACCGGGTCATGGCGCGTCACTACGCAAAACGGTGTGGGCCGCGATTGGTCCTGGCGGTGTTGGTGGCCGTGGTGTTTCTTGGCGGTGTGACGTGTCCGGCAGCGCAGCAGAGCAGTCCCACCGTCGATTTTCATCAGGCGATCAACCGCGCGCGATTGAACGAAGGGCTGACGCCACTGGGGTTGTCGACGTTGCTCACGCAGGCCGCGCAGCGCCACGCGGATGATATTGCCAAACGCGGCGCCGCCTCGCACGAAGGCGCAGATGGCTCCACCTACCAACAGCGCATACGCGAGGCCGGCTATCGCGCGTGGAACGATGGCTTGCTGGTCAACGAGGTGGTGTGGCTCGGTTTGGGCGGACTGGTTGATGCGCTCAACTGGTTCCGCAATCGCGCTGAAGAGTGGGCGATCTTCACCGACATACGCTATCGCGAAATCGGGGTAGGATACGCCGAAGATGGACAGGGCGTGCACTACTTCGTAATCACATTCGGTGCGCGGCCCGGTGTGCTGCCGATCTTCATCAACGATGGGGCCGAGGTGACCGACTCTCCGGTGGTAGCCGTCC
>JAKJAB010000011.1:0-12135 GCA_022707725.1 Chloroflexota bacterium
GGTGGCGTTGGCTTCGAGCCTGCGCGACCAGCCCGTTCCGGCGGACGTGGCGGTAGTCGGCGAAGTGGGGCTTTCCGGCGAAGTGCGTTCGGTGAGCCAGTTGGAGTCACGGATGAGCGAGGCTGCCCATCTGGGTTTCACCAAAATCCTCATCCCGCGGAGTATGCAGCGCAAACAGTTGCGCCCGCCCGACGGGTTAACCCTGATCCCGGTACGCTCGGTGGGCGAAGCCATCGAAGCCGCACTAGGGCCAAAACGATAACGAGACACAGAGACTATGACAAAAAGTAGCACTTCTTCACGTTCAGGCAGCCGCTCTGGATCACGCGGGCGATCGTCGTCGAGTAACCGGCGCACCACGCGCAAAAAACCGCGCGAATCGCTGTGGAATCGCCTGAGCACCGATGAGAAGCTCGATATTGTAGGCTGGAGCTTGTTCATCCTGGCCCTGCTCACCTTCCTGAGTTTTATCTCGGCGCAGCAGGGGGCATTGACCAAATGGTGGATGACCCTCCTGGCGCAAACGTTCGGGTGGGGAATGTACGTCGTGCCCCTGTTCTTCGGCGCGGTAGGACTGTGGCTGATCCTCCGCCGCTTCGAAGACCGCCTCCCTAAAATCGACCCCGAACAGATTGTGGGCGTGACCGTCGGATTCTTTGTCGCCTTGATGACGTTGCACCTCATCACCAGTTTTGTGTGGCCGCAGACCGGCTTTTATCGCCTGGGAGAGACAGGGGCCGGCGGGGGATTGATCGGCGCGTTGATGCTGGATATAAGTGTCAAGGCGCTTGGCAAAGCCGGCACCACGATCCTCCTCGTCCTGGTCTGGATGGTTATTGCAACGTTCATCGCCGGCATCTCGCCTTCCGATGCCGTCCGCCTGCTGAGCGAGCGCGCGGAGAGACGCCGGAGCGCCGGACAGCAGAACATCCCCCCGTGGGATGTGGCGCAACTGTCCCTGCCGCCCGACACGATAACACCGACAGGGTCACCTACCGGCCGGAAGGTTCTCGGCGGCGAATCGGAATCGGTAAGAGCAGCGCCAGGGCAGAAAAGGAAAGAGGATGAAGTCCGCATCAATGTGGCTGCCCGTCCCACCAACGGTAACGGCGCGCTGGAGTTCGAAGGGCCGACGCTGGTGGTGGGGGCGCAGGCATGGCGCTTGCCGAGTGTGGTCGATGTGCTGGAAGAGGGCAGCGAGCAATACTACAGCGAAGACCTGATCCGCAAGCAGGTCCGCAGCATCGAGAAGACGCTGGAAAGCCTGGGCGCGCCCGTGCGCGTGCGTGAAATCAACCAGGGGCCGGTGGTCACGCAGTTTGGGACGGAGCCGCTCTTTATCACTGCGCGTACCGGACGCACGACCAAGGTCAAAGTCAGCAAAATCACCAGCCTGGCAGATGACCTGGCGCTGGCGCTTTCCGCGCGCAGCATCCGCATCCAGGCTCCCATCCCCGGCAAAGGGCTGGTGGGCATCGAGGTGCCCAACGAAGAACCGGCTGTGGTTTCGTTGCGCGACATTATGGAATCGGAGGCTTTCGGCAAGCTCAAGGGCCGTCTGCGCCTGGGCTTGGGACAGGATGTTTCCGGGCAGGCGGTGGCGGCAGATTTACGCGCGATGCCGCATATGCTCATCGCCGGCGCGACGGGCGCGGGCAAATCGGTGTGCGTGAACTCCGTTGTTGCAGCACTGCTGTTGCAGAACACGCCGGACACGCTGCGGTTGATGATGGTCGATCCCAAACGGGTCGAACTGACACAGTACAACGGTATTCCGCACCTGCTGTCACCGGTAATCGTGGATGTAGAACGCGTTGTGCCCGCGTTGAAGTGGGTGATGCGCGAGATGGACAGCCGCTACCGGCGCTTTGCGCAGGTTGGCGCGCGCAACATCGAGGACTTCAACCAGCGAGTGAGCAAGTCGATGGACGAGACGCCCATTCCCTACATCACCGTATTAGTGGATGAGTTGGCCGACCTGATGCTCCAGTCGCCAGAAGAGACGGAGCGCGTGCTGTGTCGTCTGGCGCAGATGGCGCGCGCGACGGGCATCCACCTCATCATCGCCACGCAGCGCCCCAGCGTGGATGTGGTGACCGGACTGATCAAGGCCAACTTTCCCTCGCGGGTAGCCTTTGCCGTGGCCTCGTCGGTGGACTCGCGCGTGATCCTGGATATGCCGGGGGCGGAACGGCTTCTGGGCCGCGGCGACATGCTCTTTATGCCGCCGGATGCCAGCCAGCCGCTGCGTCTGCAAGGGGCCTTCGTCTCCGACCACGAGCTGGACCGCCTGATCAACTTCTGGCGCAACGCCGTGGAGCCGGGTCAGAAACCGCAGCAAGTGGATTTCCCCAAGCCGATGGCTGCCGCCCACGCCGACGAGATCGCACCGGCCCAACCGGCGCTCTTCCCCGACTTCGAAGAAGAGACGAGGCTTGCCGGTCAATTCGAGGATCAACTGCTGCCGACTGCCGTGGAAATTTTCCTGGCCGAAAACCGGGCCTCTGTCTCTTTGCTGCAACGCCGCCTGCGCATCGGCTACACCCGTTCGGCGCGGCTGGTGGATCAACTGACCGATATGGGGATCGTGACAATGGAGACCGAGGGACAGTTCCGAAAAATCAACCGGGCGGTGGCGGAGTCGCTGCTGCAATCGCTGTATCCGGGGGGAGATGGAGTGTAGATGATGCCAACAACACCCATTCCGTTCGAGAAAATTCAGGGCTGGTTCTTCGATTTAGATGGCACGCTGATGGACACCGACGATCAGACGGTGGAGCGGCTGGCGCAGCGGCTGCGTTTTCTGGGCGACGAGCGCGCACGCCGGCTGGCCCGGCGCATAGTTATGGCCGGGGAAACGCCGATGAACTACGCGGTGACGGCGGTGGATATGGTAGGACTGGATGCCGTCCTGTTCGGCGTCCGGCGTATGCTGCATGCCCACACCACCTCCACGTTTCGCCTTATCGAGGGAGTCAAACCGTTACTGGTGCGTCTGGTCGAACGCGCGACGCTCGCGGTCGTTTCAACGCGCTCCTCCGAGGATGCCACGGAATTCCTACGCCAGCACGACCTCGCTGATTTCTTCAAACTCGTCGTCACCCAAGCGACGACCAAGCGCCTCAAGCCGCATCCCGAACCAGTGCTGTACACGGCAAAGCAGTTGGGGCTGTCGCCGGAGGTCTGCGTAATGGTCGGCGACACAACGATGGATGTGCTTTCGGGACGGCGCGCGGGCGCGTGGACGGTTGGCGTGCTGTGCGGCTTCGGCGAAGAGGCCGAGTTATGGCGGGCCGGCGCGCATCTGGTATTGCCGTCTACGGCGAATCTGCTGGAGCTGATGAGATAGGAGAAAAATCTACCACGAATCTGCACGAATATACACTAATTTCGTCTTCCTTCGTGAAAATTCGTGTGAATTCGTGGTTTGATTTTCCAAGCGGGTTGGTCAGGTCATCTAACGGTCGCCGTGACCGTATAGGCGCAGCCACAGTTCCTCGTCTTCTTTCGACAGACTGCCTGGCCCCTCATCCTTCGTCGGAATAAGCTGCTGCTTGCGTTTAGCCAGCCTGGCCTGTGAGGGCTTGGATAGGTCTTGCGCCGGTTGACGTTTGCCCGGCTTTTCCGAGGCGGAAGGGGGCAGAGTTGCGGGCGGTTCAGGTTCGCCGCCAAAAATCTCCAACCAGGTTTCGACCTCTTCGTCAGAAAGCGCACCGTGCTTTTTCACGACCGGAGGCTTGGATTGGTGCGGCTTTGCTTGAGGTCTGGGTTTCGGTGGTTGGACGCTTTCCGGCGCATCGTGGAAGACCTCCAACCAGGATTCCACCTCTTCAGGAGAGACTTCGTTGGGCTTTCCCCCATACGCAGGGGGCTTTTCTCGCTTGGGCTGTGGGGGCAGAGACACCCCCAGTTGTTCGGCGATGGAGCGTACGGTACGCGATGGCGGCGTCGGTGGCGTGGACTGTTCCAGCGCGTGTTGTTTTGCCCGTTGCGCCTGCTTTTTGGAGACGACGTGGGAAGCAAGCGGCGCCGGTTCCGGCGCAAGAGGCGCTTCTGACATCGCCGGCGTTTCGAAAACTTCAAGCCACGCTTCAACCTCTGCCGCCGGCACGCCCTCCGGCTTTTCCTGCTCCACTTTCAACGTTTGGCTCAGCCGCTCCGCAAACTCCTGCGCCGACAGTGTCTTCGCGCCGGTCACCCGCGCGTTGTCCAGCACCTCGCGATCGGACGACACCACCGTCCAGTTGGGCGCATCAGGCAAGGAGGACAACCGCTCTTTGATAATGCGATCCGCCGTGCTGTGATGCCGCGCCGCGAAAACCACGCGCACTTCCGGCGAAGAAAGTACCCGCGACGGCCCACCCGGAATCCCGCCATCGAAGATGACGATAGCCTTGCGTCGCTCGCGCCCGCTCCAGGCGCGCAGCTTGACGACCAGTTTGGCCTCGTCGTCTGGATCCGCCAGGTCGACATCCGGCAGGGCAGCGATCACATTGTGTCCATCGATCAAAAAAGGCATAGCAACCCCTTCAGTGTTTTTCTCGTAGTATTATAACTCAATTTGCGCGACGCAATTTTTGCGCCAGCATTTGCGTGTTGCGCTGCCGTGTCTATAATGCTTCTTAAAGCTGCAGATGACTGCACGGCAAACAACTGTCAGTCGATTGACATTAAGGAGGTATTATGTCCAACGACAAGATGCAATACCCGGAGCGCGCGAGTGATGTGGGCACGTTGCTGGGGTGGTTAAAGGACTTTTTTGGCCATTTTCGCCTGGCCTGGGAACTGTTGTGGGATGAGCGGGTCCCGTTTGTCGCCAAACTGGTGCCAATCCTGACCCTGCTGTATATCCTTTCGCCAATTGACCTGATCCCCGACGCGATGCTCGGTCTGGGCCAGTTGGACGATCTGGCGATCTTCCTGATCGGGATGCGGCTCTTCATCGACGTATGCCCACCAGCCCTGGTGTCCGAACACCAAAAAGATGCACAGCTCGAAATGACCGCTGCACCGTCAGACGAAGAGCAACCCACGTCATCCACGTGGAGGATTCCACCCACAGCTCAGATTATCGATCTGGAAGCCGAAGAAGTTCCCGACGCAGCCGCGCCCACCGGTACGGCCGAAAAACCCAAATCATCTATCCCTCACGTGTGGTAAAAGCGATGAAAACTCTGGTCGAATGTGTACCCAACTTTAGCGAAGGCCGGCGCGCCGACGTGATTGCGGCCATCGTGGAGGCCATGCGGGCTGTGCCCGAAGCGCGGGTGTTGGACTTCGAATCGGATGTAGATCACAACCGCTCGGTGGTGACGTTGGTAGGGCCGCCGGGCGCGGTGCAGGAAGCCGCGTTCCAGGGCATCAAGACCGCAGCGGCGTTGATCGACCTGGATGCGCATCGCGGCGAGCATCCCCGCCTGGGCGCGACGGATGTGGTACCGTTCGTGCCGATCAGCGGCGTGACGATGGCCGATTGCGTGGCGCTGGCCCACGATTTGGGCCGGCGCGTCGGCGAGGAACTGGGCATTCCGGTGTACCTCTACGAGCAGGCAGCGTTGCGTCCGGAGCGCGTCAATCTCGAGGACGTGCGGCGCGGCGAATACGAGGTGCTCAAAGCTGAAATCGGCAAGAACCCCGCCCGTGACCCGGATTTCGGACCGGCGGTGGTGGGCAAGGCCGGGGCCACGATCATCGGCGCGCGGCCATTCCTGGTGGCCTTCAACGCTTATCTCAACACGGATAACGTGAGCATCGCGCAGAAGATCGCGCGAGCGCTGCGGCATTCCAACGGCGGCTACCGCTACGTCAAAGCGATTGGGCTGCTGGTGGCCGGGCAAGCGCAGGTGTCGATGAACCTGACCAACTTCCCGCAAACGCCGCTCCACCGGGTGGTGGAAACAATCCGCAGCGAGGCAGCGCGTTACGGTGCCGCGGTCACCCACACAGAGCTGGTAGGACTCATCCCGCAGCAGGCGCTCGTCGATGCGGCGCAGTGGCATTTACAGCTCGATCTCTTCGAGCCGGGGCAAATTCTGGAAAACAAGCTTGCGGCGCTTGACGAAGGTACGCCGGTCGGCTTTTTGGACGCGGTGGCCGCAAACTCTGCCGCGCCCGGCGGCGGCGCAGTCGCGGCGTTGGCCGGGGCGCTGTCGGCGGCGCTGGTGGCGATGGTCGGGCGGCTGACGGTGGGCAGACGCCGTTACGCCGACGTGCAGGATGAGATGAGCGGGGCCGTGGCGCGCGCCGAAAAGCTCCGCGCGGCGCTGACCACCGGTATGGACGAAGACAGCGCCGCGTTCACCGAGGTGATGGCGGCTTTCAAGCTGCCGAAAGCCACCGAGGAAGAACAACGCGCCCGCGACGCAGCGATCCAGGCCGCGACAGCCCACGCCATCGAAGTTCCACTGGCGACGGCGCGGGCGTCGCTCGAAGCGTTGGAGCTGGCGCTGCTCGTCGCCAGCAAGGGGAATATCAATGCAGCTTCCGACGCTGCCAGCGCCGCGTGGATGGCGCTGGCCAGCATCCAGAGCGCAATGCTCAACGTGCGCGTCAACGCTGTCAGCATCCAGGATGCGGCGCGGAAAGAGGCATGGCTCGCCGAACTTGAGGACATCGACACGCGCGCGCAGACGTTGCTGAAGGAAGTGCAAACGGTCGCGGCGCAGCGCGCCGGCATATAAAGACCTCTCACCTTGTTTTTCGCGGATTACAACCCGCGTCTGCGGAGAGCGTCGAATTGTGATCCGTCGCAAGCGTGTCGTATGGTTATGGCAATCAAAAGCCCCGCAGGACATCTGCGGGGCTTTTGCGTGGAACATCATGCTTCCAGCGTCAGTTCAAGCCGTTTGTTGATGCGGCCTTTGCTTTTGTAGTCGCTGATGCGGATGGAGCCGACTTCCTGCGTGTTCGCCACGTGGGTACCGCCGTCGGCCTGGACGTCCAACCCGACGATTTCGACGATGCGCACCACTGTGATGCCCGGCGGCAGCAAGTTGATTTTGGTGCGGATGAGGTCAGGATGCAGGTCGGCTTCAGCGCGAGGCAGGAAATCGACGCGCACGGGATGGGCCGCCGCAACCTCGGCGTTGATCTTGGTCTCGATCTCGTCCACCAGCTCGCGCTGCAAGTTCTCGAACTCGAAATCCAGCCGGCCTTGCAATGGCTGCATATTGCCGCCGGTCACTTTCGCGCCGTAATCGCGCCAGACGACGCCGCAGAGGATGTGCAGCGCCGTGTGCGTGCGCATCAGCGCGTAGCGGCGTTCCCAGTCCAACACGCCTCGAACGCGCGTCCCCACCTGAGGCGGTGCACCTTCAACTGTGTGCCAGATCAAGTCGTCCTGACGGTGCAGCGCGACGACAGGCCAGTGCGCGCCACCCGCCTCTAGCCGTCCCAGGTCGTGGGGCTGTCCACCGCCGCCAGGGTAGAAGGCCGTCGCATCCAGCGCCACATCCTGACCTTCCACGGCGAGGACGGTGACCTCGAAAACTTTGCGATAAGCATCTTTCTGAAAATACGGTTCGGTTTGCATATCTAGCCACCTTCATCAAAAATCGGTACTTCTACCTTAAACAGTTCGACCGATGCTTCAGTGCCCAACCGGAATTCACGCAGACAAGCAGGAACCAGGATAGATTGACCTTGCTTCACAATCATGCTACCGTCTTCGGAATCAGAGTTCCAACGCACAACGGCTGCACCTTTCGTCACCAAAAATAACTTAAGTCCATTTTCAGTTGTCTCTCGTCGCTCTGTTGACGGACCGAGTTTTAGTCCACTGACACGAAACTCAGAGGCAGGCGTTTGGTATATCTGCTCTTCTAGCTCCGCATGGTTTCCCAAGACTGAAGGGGAGGCAGGATCATAATTGATGATTTGTATCAAACTTTCAGGATCCGTAAATTTATCCGTCAAACCAACGCGCACGACATTGTCGGAGTTTGCCATACATTCGACGATATTGCCTTTTATGTAGGCATGGGGAGTCCCCGCATCTGTAAAGAGACCTTGCCCTTCCTTGAGGTGAACCAGATTGAGCAAGAACAGCACGAATAATCCCACATCCGGCCCAGTATACGTTGCTCTAAGCTCCAGGAAGAGAATCTCAACCTCTTCCAAAGAGGAAAATTGGCTTAGCCGTTCCGCCAATTGCGCAATAGCACGCACTAATTCCCCCTGGTAATCCATAGAATTCCTGATCAGCGTCGAGAACAAAGTTTGGACGAGTGCCTGCTGTCTTTGGGAGTCTGGCGGTACTGCACTAAGGACGCTGGCGCACACACTGTTCCCGATAAAATCGGCGACCTCTGGGTAACGTCTCAGGGTTTCTTGAATTTCAGCGAAGGGCTTGATTCCCATCAAGGCCGTTAAGGAATCAAGTGCGATGGCTAACTCGGGTTTATGGTTCGCATCTGGATAGTGTGCGGGATCATGCAGGTGCAAAGCGTTTGCCTGTGCCTTATTGGGGTGCACTTGTATGGATAAGGATTCACCCGCAGATAAGACCTTGAACAAAAACGGCAGTTGATTGGAAAACTTGTGTGCTATTCTGCTTCCCAGAAGTTGTACCGGGTGTGCATGAATCCATTGATCTAAAGGGATTAGCGTTTCGCCAACCACTACAGCGGATGGGGCTTTAGGATGCGCGCCTATCCACAATTCAGCATACGGTACACCGGGTTCCGGTTCCAAACCCAGTAGATTGGGGATAAAGGCTTGGTTCCCACGGGTTCCCCAGGCATAGTTTTGGACACTGTTTATCAATAAGTATGGGCGCGCTTCAACAGGGGGAAGCGTATCTAGCATCATAATGTTGCCTCCGATCAGTGAAATGGGTATACGACTATAGATCGTAAATGTCGCGCCGGGACCAGCCGGACAACGCAGCGACTTCGCGCGCTGCCTGCGACCGCGAAAGTCCCGCCGCGATGCGCTCTGCCAGGGCCATGCGCACTTCTTCGGTTCCCCAGCGGGCCACATCCTCCGGCGCACCGGCGATTACGAGCGTGTACTCGCCGCGCGGCGGGGTCTCGGTGATGTGGACCAACGCGCCTGCCACGTCGCCGCGCCAAACCTCCTCGTAGCGCTTGGTCAGTTCGCGGCACAGCGCGATGGGGCGGTTGCCCAAGACGGCGCGCAACGCCTCTAACGTCGCCCGCAGACGATGCGGGGCCTCGTAACACACCAACGTAGCCCGCAACGCCGCCACTTCCGCCAGTCGCGCCTCTCGCTCGGACTTCTTGCGGGGTAGAAATCCCAAAAAGCAGAAGCTATCGGTGGGCAGGCCCGACACCACCAAGGCCACCGTGTGTGCCGATGGGCCGGGCACCGGAACGACGGGAATTCCCTGCGCGATCGCAGCCTGGATCAAGGGGTAGCCTGGATCGGAGATGCCGGGCATGCCGGCTTCCGAGATCAGAGCCACGTCGCCGGCAGCCAGCGCATCCAGAATCGCGTTAAGTTTGTAACGCTCGTTCCCTTCGAAAAAGGACGTGACCGACGTGTGGATCAAGTGCCGATCCAGCAGGATGCGGGCCTTGCGCGTGTCTTCCGCCGCGATAAGCTGCACATCCTGGAGGACGCGCACCGCGCGCAGGGTGATGTCCTCCAGATTCCCGATAGGCGTACCAACGACGTACAGCGTCCCCATACAGTCTAGTGGTTTTTCGTAAACGTGATCAGCGCCAGCGACTGCGAGCAATAACCAGGGAAGTTCAAGACAACCTCCGGCGAAACCGGCGGATGATTCGGGTTGTTCTTATCGTGCACCTGCACGCGGAACACTCCCCGGAGTTCCTGTGGATTGTTGAGGAAGAACTGTTCCCATCCCGAGTCCCCGTAATTCTGCTTGTCGCCGGAGTTGACGACCACATCGATGCCCCCACCCCAAACGTGGATGGGATACCCGCGCAGGTGTTCGCCGTCGATATCAACGACGGCGCCCGCGACCCCAAGCCAATTGCAGCCATAGATTGGCGTTTCGTACACAATTTCGTAGGTGAAAGGCCAGGGCGAGCGGGTGACGCGCGGCGTCGGGGTCGGTGTGTTGGTCGGCGTGGGCGATGGTGTGATGGGCGTCGGCGTGCGGGTCGGCGTCGGCGTGAACGTAGCCGGCGGCGTCGGCGTGATGGTAGGAGTGTTCGTGGGCGTCCATGTGGCGACGGGCGTGCGCCCCGGTGTGGGCGTCGGCGTGTTGGTAGCAACCACAGCAATCTCCCGGGGGGGCGGCGGGAAAGGATTGAAGAGCAAATAAGGATTGATCGCGATCAGGATGTAGCAAAGGACCGTAATGAGGGTCAAAGCGAGCATGACCAGACTCAGCACATTGAACAACCGATCTCTGCTTCTCATGGTTTTCTCCTACGGTGTAGATGGCACAAAGCGTTCGATGGTCGCCGCAGCGCGCAACGCTTCCAGCCACTCGCGAGAGGCTTTTTCACGCAGCAAGCGCAGATGTTCGGGATCGATTTCCATATCGGGGACACGCTCAACGAGCTGGACAATGTGGTACCCCATACTGCTCTGGATGACGGCACTGAACTGTCCCGGCTGGAGGGCAAAGGCTGCGGCCTCCACTTCCGGAGCGGTCAGGATACCTTGTGGGAAGAAGCCCAGATCGCCGCCCGTATCGCGCGTGCTGGTGTCCTGTGAATAGGTGCGCGCGAGGCTCACAAAATCACCGCCGGCCTCGAGTTGGGCGAGAATTTGCCGCGCTTCTTCCTCGCTATTAACCAGGATGTGACGCGCGTGGATGTGTTCACCGTGCGTGGGGACAGCTTCGACGGCACGGTTGGCCATCTGTGTAGCGATCATATCGCGGCGCAGCCGGACGCGGAATTCCTCTTCCGACATGCCCTGGTCGGTGAGCCATTGTTGAAATGCCTCTTCCCCGGTCTCTTCACGGAGCGACTGAATGGTCGCGTCGAGGTCTTCATCCGTGACCGTAACGCCGGCACCCTGAGCAGCCTGTTCAATCAACACCTGGTTGATCATCATCTCCAGGACCAGCGTACGCCCTTGCTCCAGGGCGTCTTGACCTTCAGCAGTCGATGCATCCTGGCCCGCCGCTGCCATCGATTCCACGTAGAGCGCCACCTCGCGTTCGTAATCGGCGAGGAGAATGGGCTGCCCGTTGACCAAAGCCGCTTGTGGCTCCGGCGTCGGCGAGGGCGTCATGGTAGGGGGAACAGCAGTAGGTATGGCGGACACCGGTGTGGCAACGATCTGGGGGATAAGCGTTGGGTCGGTACACGCGGACAAAATGAGCGCCCCCAATAACGCCATCCACAACCACACGCGAATTCGTTTCATCAGCTCTTCTCCTCGAAAGTAGTCCCGTATCTTTAGTCAGTCGGTCTGTTCAGTTAAGCGCCATTGCATTTCACACTTTCTCATTATAGACTGAGGCGCTGTTAATGCAATCGGCGGGCGCCGGCCTGGGACAACAAAAGGTTCACGGATTCGGACTGAGCGGGGGCCATCGTTGCATCCATGCCTACACGACATAGACCCGGCAGAAAGCTTGTGTGGTCGCTCTATGGTATAATTTCGACGATATGGACAGACGGGATACAGCGAAGATGAAAGTTATTAACGTGAGAGCGCACAGCGGCGTCAGACCGGTGGATCCACAACGGGATGTGCTGGAGATCGTCGACCTAGTCGCGCTGGGGTTCGAGAATGAGCTAGACCCGCAAGGGTTGAAGATGCTGGCCCAGATGCGCCAGGCTGCGCAGCACCGCACGCTGTCTTCACTGGGGCTAAGCCCAGACATGGAACCCACCGGCTTTGTGTGGGTCGAAGAAGGACGCATCATCGGAAATCTATCGCTGCGTTACGCGCTCCCGAGCCGCAGCCGGGGCCAGATGATCGGCAATGTGGTCGTCCACCCGGAATACCGGGGGGTGGGCATCGGACGCGCGATGGTCGAAGCTGCCATCATCGCAGCACGGCAGCAGGGCGCGCGGTGGGTTGGACTGGAAGTACGCGAGGACAACCCGTCAGCGTACAACCTGTATACGCACATCGGTTTCGAAGCAGTGGGCCGGCAACTGCACCTCCTCCGACCCGCAGATGTACCCTGGCCGGGCGGGAGACAGGTCACCCTGGTGTGGCGGGCGAGCAAGCCAAAGGATC
>JAKJAB010000011.1:12145-22049 GCA_022707725.1 Chloroflexota bacterium
GGTTGGCCGGCGAGATCTACAGCCGCCGTCAGACATGGGCGCTCGAAATACGACCCAACGAGTACACCTACGGCGGCTTCGAACGCAAACTCGATCTGTGGTTTTCCGGCGAGCATGAAGAGGCCTGGCTATACGGCGACACTGAGCCACTACTGGCTTTGCGCGTCAAAACCGACCGGCGCAGCCGGTTTCACGTGTGGGATATCCTCGCCCACCCGCACACGGGGGATGCGGGGGCACAGGCGGTGGTGGCGCAGGCGCTACACGCGACACGCCGATTCGCGCCGTGGCCGGTGATCGCACTCGTCGCCGATCAAGCGCCGTTGGCGCAGGCTTTGTACGACGTGGGTTTCAACCTGCACCGCTCGCTGGTCCAAATGGTGTTAGAGCTGTAAAGCACGTTGGCGCAGGGCCTCGTAGAGCGCCAACGAGCCGGCAATCGCGGCGTTGAGCGAATTGATCTGCCCGCGCATCGGGACCGACATCAGCCAGTCGCACCGCTCGCGGACCAGACGGCGCAATCCCGCCCCCTCACTCCCCACGGCGATGGCCAGCGGCAAAATCATGTTCGCCTCCGTGTAGGGCCGCGCGCCTGGCACAGCCTCCAGACCGGCAATCCACACATCGAGCGCCTTGAGCCGCTCGATCTCTTTCACCAGGTTGGTCACTTGCGCCACAAGGAGATGTTCCACCGCTCCCGACGAGATGTTGACGGTAGTAGGGGTGACGCCAGCCGCGCGGCGCTCTTGAATCACGACACCATGAACGCCTACAGCCTCAGCGGTGCGGAACAGGCTGCCCAGGTTGTGGACATCCTGGATCAGATCGAGCAGCAAAAGCAGCGCAGGTTCCTGACGCGCTTTGGACAGTTCCAGCATCGCGTGAGTGTCGGCATAGGGATAAGCAGAGGTCTCCAGTGCCACACCCTGGTGCTCCTCGTGACCGAGGATGCGGTCGAGTAACTGGCGGGAAGATTTTTCGATGGGGATGCGGCGTTGCTGCGCCGCCGCCGTAATGTCATCGATGATGGGCGCGCGGGCGGCGCCCTCTAACAAGAGCAAGCGTGCGGGCTGGCGGCGTCCGGCGCGCAACGATTCGCGCACCGCTTGCCGCCCGAAGAGCCACTCGCGCACGGGCGTTCCCTCGTCAGGCCAGCCGCCACGTCGTATCGTCGGGACCGTCTTCGATGAGGATTCCCAACTGCGCCAGGCGGCTGCGAATGAGATCTGCCCGACTCCATTCCCGCGCCTCGCGGGCTTGCTGTCGCAGTTCCAACAAAAATTCCACCAGACCCGCGACGGTCGGCCCGCCTTCACGCTCTTCCAAATTGTCGGGCACAATGCCGAGTACCTTGCCGCCCAAATCGCGGAAGATGCGGTCCATAGCAGCCAACGTGCCCATCGCGTGATGCGAGTTCTCGTCCAGGTGGCGGTTGACCTCTTTGACGAACTCGAACAACGTTGCCAGCGCCTGGGGCGTGTTGAAGTCATCATCCATCGCCGCCTGGAAATCCTCGCGGTAATCATCCAGACTGCCGACCTGGGCCAGCACCGCCGTCCCGGCGGCTGAAGCCGCATCTTTCATCGCATAACGGAGCTTGCGCACCGTGTTGTGCAAACGACCAACGCCGCGTTGCGCCGCCTGGAGGGCGTCACGGCTGAAATCGACCGGTCCGCGGTAATGGCTGCTGAGAATGAAGTAACGGATCGCCTCAGCAGAATATAAACTGAGGGCGTCCTTGATGGTGAGGAAGTTGCCCAGGCTTTTACTCATCTTCACGCCGTTGACGGTGAGCGAGCCGACGAGCAGCCAGTAGTTGGCGAACGACGCAGCATTCCGCGCCTCGGCTTGCACGATTTCGCACTCATTGTGGGGGAACATATTTTCCAGCCCTCCACCGTGAATGTCGAAGGTCGCACCCAGATACTTGGTCGCCATCACCGAACACTCGATGTGCCAGCCGGGGTAGCCTTCGCCCCACGGGCTGGGCCAACGCATCAGATGTTCAGGCTCGGCGCGTTTCCAGAGCGCAAAGTCGGCGGGATGACGCTTTTCCTCGCGCACTTCGACGCGCGCGCCGGCCTGTTGTTCGTCAACCTGACGCTGCGAGAGCTTGCCGTATTCCGGGAATTTTTCGACCGCAAAGTAGACATTGCCATCTACTTCGTAAGCATAACCCTGACTGAGCAGATTCTCAACCCACAAAATGATCTCGGGGACGTGGCACGTGGCGCGTGGGCTAATGTTAGGTCGGACAAGGCCCAGCGCGTCCATATCATCGTTGAAACTGTTGATGTAGGTCTCCACCAGCTCCATCGGCTCGACCCGATCGCGGCGCGCCCCCCGGCTGATACGATCCTCGCCGGTATCCAGCAAGTGCCCCACATCGGTGAGATTGCGCACATAACGGACGTTGTAACTCAGATAGCGCAGATAACGCACGATGACATCCATGGCTACGTAGGTCTTGGCATGGCCGAGATGGGCGTGGTCGTAGACCGTCGGGCCGCAGGCATACAGGCTAACATATTCCGGGCGCAACGGCTTGAAGCGTTCCAGTTCACGGCTGAGGTAGTTATAGACTTTGAGGGCCATATTCCACAGTTCCCCGATTAATCCCCGTTATCGGGCCGGGCGAAGATCATCCGCCCGGCTGCCGTTTGCAGGATTTTACTCACGGTCACGTCGATGGTTTCACCGATGTAGCGCATTCCCTCTTCGACCACCACCATGGTGCCATCGTCGAGATAGCCAACCCCCTGATTCTGCTCTTTGCCGGCTTGGAGAACGTGAATCGTGAAACTCTCCCCCGGGAGCAGGACCGTCTTGACGGCGTTCGCCAGTTCGTTGACGTTGAGCACGGTCACAGCCTGGAGTTCGGCCACACGGTTGAGATTGTAGTCATTGGTGAGAATGGAGCCGCCCATCTCTTTGGCCAGCGCGATGAGCTTATCGTCCACTTCACGCACACCCGGAGCGTCGGCATCGGTGAGACGCACCGGTACGGGAGAATCCTCTTGCAATTGTCGTAGGATTTCCAGCCCACGCCGTCCCCGATTGCGACGTAATGTGTCGGCAGAGTCGGCCACGTGCTGCAACTCGTTCAACACAAACAACGGCACGATCAATTCGCCCTGGATAAAGCCAGTGCGACAAATGTCGGCAATCCGACCGTCGATGATGACGCTGGTATCTAGCAACACTGCCGGTCTGCATTGTTCTTCCGTGTCGCTCTGGGGGACAGCCGGGGTCTCGCCGTGGAGGAACAGGCGTCCACGCAGCCCTTGTAACAGATCGGGCCGCATCGTGGTGATGGTCAATCCAATATAACCAAAAGCAGCCGCAACGACGAAGGGGAAAAACTGACCCAGCGGGCGCGGCAGCAACGACAAGGGGTAGGCTGCGATGGCGCCCAAAGCCAATCCCAGAAACAGGCCTGCCGCCGCCGAAAAGATCACGGGAGCCGGGAGTTGTTGAATGGAGCGGCGCAGTCGCGTAAATGGCTTGAGGGTCAGCCGCGGCATGAAGATGAAGCCGAAGAGCGCGCCCAGAATGCCACCAGCGATGGTGACATAAAGATGAATCGCTTGAGGGATTGATGGAATTTCAATAATCTGAATACCTAATGCTGCTCCTGCGGAACCGAAAATGATGACACCGATAATACGGAGTATAAAGGTTGTCTCCATAAATAATTTCTCCATAAAGAACGAAAGAACGAACGATGATAATAAACATATAAATGCATTTTAAGTTGCTTATGGACAATCTTAGCACGGTCAGAAGAAAAGTCAAAATATTGACATTATCTGAATTTTCGTTATAGTCTAAGTTGAGATTGGCTGCATTCATTTTTACAGGAGTAAGAACATGGCGCGATGTCCCGAATGTAACAGCAAATTGGTCATCCCGTCCGATCTGGAACGGTGGGATCGTGTTTTCTGCGAAGCGTGCGGCATTGAACTCGAGGTTGTGGATGTCAACCCTCTGGAGCTAGAGGCCGTCTACGATTTCGAGGATGACGACAATGCACTGGATGAGCTAGAGGAAGACGAGGACGATTTGGAATGGGATGAAGAAGAAGACGAAGAAGAAGATGAAGAGTGGTAGCGGCGTCTAGCCAGGCACACGCAGACCATAGGTTGACGACAAACAGGCCATCGGGATTCCGATGGCCTGTTGCTTTGTTGGCGAAGGAGGCTACATCGCCCGACGCGATAAGAAGAATAGCGCTCCTACGGCAATGGCCAGAACCAGGACGATGATGCCGGTGATACGCAAGACCGTGTTGAGCACGCGCGTAATGCCTCCAGGTTGCTCGCTTTCTTCGGTCGCCTCGGCTGTCGCAGACGTCTCAGGACTCGCAGGCTGAGTATTGGTTTCCGCAGTGATGGTCTCGTCCTGCGCGTAACCCAGGTTGAGCGAAGAAACCTGTCCGGCGGTCAGAGGGACATTCCATTGCCCGGTATCGGTGAGTTTGTAACCAGAAGGCGGCGTGTGGCGCAGCTGGTAGTTGCCCGGCTCAAGGTTCTGGAAACAGTATGGCTCGGAAATTCCATCCGTCCTGTAGGTTCCTGCCGGTCCAGACATTCCTATGAGGGTGATTTCAGCGTTCGGCAACGCCATCTCGTTATCTTGCCGGAACATGTCGTTGTTGACATCATTGTAAGCTAACACACACAGCGAAGCTGTGTCGCCGGTGGGTGCAGCCGGTAGATTGCCGGCAGCGCCGGGGGCCGCAGTTTCCGCAGGCGCCGGCTCCGTCGGTTGGGCGGTCGTTTCCGGCTGCGTCTCAGGTGCGGTGGTGGGCGCAGCCAGCGGCGCCCCGGAGATGATGACTTCCTGGTCGATGCTGAGGAAATCATTGATGACACTACCAGCATTGAGCCGGCGTAATTCGTCCAGGTCCACGCCATACTGGATCGCCAGGCCGAACATCGTATCGCCAGCGACGACCACATGCACAACCGCGCCATCGGGGCGGGGCGGGGGCGTATTCTGCGGCACGACGGGGACAGGCGTGGGCTGCGTCTCCGGGGTCGGCGGCGGCGGTTCGGGTGTCGATGTCGGGGGTGTGCCTTGCGAGACTGTTCGCAAGACCAGATTATCGGCATACCCATCATTGTGCTTGTTTTGCCACTTGCCGTAATAATTTGTAAAGAATGTCACCGCGCCGGTCGATCCTGCAGTGACTTGCAGTGGCCCTACCAGCCCGAACTTATCATAGTAATAGTAGGGGTTACTCCAGACAATGTTAGGACTGAAGGGATCTGTCCCCCCATTGGGGTCGACGCCCACCCGGAAGTAGAAGGAATACGGATCGCCGCAGGATAAGGTGGAATCGGCATCTTCATTACATGACCAGGAATGGGCGTAGTAAGAGGCTTCCAGCACCGTCCCAGGGGCAACGTTACGCACCACCTGGAAATGACCGGCGTTTTGCCTACGCGTGAAGGTAAAACACATGACGGCGTGATACCCGCTATAGATGCGCATGGGGTTCACGAATGGCGGTTCTTTATAGGTCACTTTACATTCTGGGCGACCGTATTCGCCTTCCTGCCACCAGGTGACCCATCCTTCGGGCGTGTAAATCTCGCCATACTGCACTCCGGTGAACGTATCGCGCGTCCAGTTGTTGGGGTTGAACGTTGCGTTATCTATAGGCCGGCCAATACCTTCAAATCCTGGGTTCACCAACAGGTTTCCGGCATCTTGCTGCGGGAGCGTCTGTAGCTCGCGCGCCGCCACCGACGGGACCAGAATCTGTGTGGACAAGGTCAGCGCCGCCACCAGCAGCGCCCCCCATCCTTTTACACTTTTGTTTCTCATTTCGTTTGTGCCTCCTTAGTTCAATTCACAGCACAGTTTTAGTTCATTCAATCCCTTACAGAACACAACCGCCAGCGTCGCAATCAAGTCAGCGCCGGCGGTAGGATGAACGAAGTCGAAGTGTGTTTTACAACACCCACGAAAATTATAGCATAGCGATACTTGTTGTCAAACCCTACGTCACTTGCCAACTTTTCGCGCATAC
The DNA here is from genome assembly GCA_022707725.1 of Chloroflexota bacterium. GTDB lineage: Bacteria > Chloroflexota > Anaerolineae > B4-G1 > SLSP01 > DSWT01. The sequence goes on from JAKJAB010000011.1 coordinate 18,183, forward strand.
GTAGTGAAAAGGTCACCCAGATTGATCCGCAGCGCCACCTCACGCAGTTTCAACCGCGTCACCAGGCGTTCCAGTGGACGTCCGACCCACGGCAGCAGCGCTGTTACCCGACTTGCCAGGTATCCAAGTTGCAAGTAACGGCCCTGTGCCCCCATCCACTGCACTCGAAATCCGGCCTTGCCCAAGATAGTGACCAACGTACGACGGGAAAAGTAAAACAGGTGCATTTCCATGTACCAGGGCCAGTGCTGCCCCATCAACTGCGAGAAAAGGCTGTCGATATCCATCGTATGGACAACAAGCAGACCGCCAGGTTCGAGCACGCGCCAGGCGGCCTGCAATGTGGCCGATGGGTCAGGGACGTGTTCGATCACGTCCCACATCGTAACCACACTGAAATGATCGGCGGGAAAATCGGCGTTTTCGAGCGTACCCAGGTGCATCTGGAGTCCCTGCGCGCGGGCCTGTTCGACGGCCCACGTGCTCGGTTCGACGCCCCAGGCATCCCACCCGTGGCGCGTGGCGATGTCCACGAAGACGCCGGTATGCGCGCCCACGTCAAGTAGCCGGCGGCCATTGGCCGGGCCGGTCACACGCTCCAGTGGGCGCAGGTGGTGTTCGAAAGTCAACACGCGCCCTTCGCGCTCCTCGACGTACAGTGGATCCTGCACAGCCTCGTAGATGTCGAGCACCTCAGTGCTCTGAGGTCTGGGGTCGGCATAGACAAATCCGCACTGCTCGCACGCGACGATGGGACCATGGTAACCGTAACCACCGTTAGTGCAGGCGTAGGCGGTCCAGTCAGTATGTTTTTGACGGTCAAGCGTTGAAGGAATGCGGACCTTGTAATCATCCGCGCCGCACAGATTACAGCGTATGTGTTCCATCACGCATTCAGGGGCGGAGGACGTCATGCTATCTTCCCCAACAATCGGGTGTGGAAGAGGCGCAACACGGTGTAAAGCGCCTTGACAATCTCGTTCCGCGATATTTTGGACACGCCCTGTTGGCGATTCTGGAAAACAATGGGGACCTCACCGACTTGCCAACCGGCGCGTTGCACACGATAAAGCATCTCGATGAGGAAAGAATAGCCATTGGAGAAAATCTGATCGAGCGCGATGGACTCCAACACCTGGCGGCGATAACAGCGAAAACCGGCGGTGGTATCGTGTGCTTGCAGACCGAGCAGAATCCGCGCGAAGGCGTTCGCGCCCCAACTGAGCATCTTGCGCGGCAGTGTGCATTCGATCGCCGCGCCGCCCGGCACGTAACGGCTGCCGATGACCAGGTCGTAGCCTTGCCCGATCTTCGTCACCATGTCGGGAATGTTTTTGGGTGGATGGGAGAAATCCGCATCCATCGTGACAATGAGGTCATATCCGGCGGCGATGGCTTTGTGGAAGCCGGCGACGTAGGCCGTGCCCAACCCAAGTTTGCCGGCGCGATGAATAACGTGGACACGGCCTGAGTTCTCGTCTGCCAGCCGGTCGGCAATGGCGCCGGTACCATCAGGGGAGTTGTCGTCCACGACGATGACATCGACCGGTACAGGCAACGCAAGAAGTTGCGTAACGAGCAACTCGAGGTTTTCTTTTTCGTTATAGGTTGGGACGATGACGGTTGTTTTCATTGGTCTTTTCCACTGTTGAGTTTAGGGAGACAAGTGAAGCCTTGTTCGGCAAAATGACGATCAAAGGTGAAAACATAATAAATGCCTAATTGTCGCATTAAGGTGAAGCTGGTGCAATCCACCAAACTAAGTTGCCGTTGGCGGTGGGTCAGCAAAACGTTCATCGCCAGATTATGCAAGTCAACATCGATCCACTCTACATGGAGTAAAGGCATCATATCGTCGTGCAACGTTGTCACGGCATCCACGCCCAGGCGATGCTGCACCAAAGCCATCGCTTCAAGCACAATGTAGTTACTGGTGACCAACCGCTCATCCTGAGTTATCCATGTCCGCCAAGCTGCGCCTGCCGGAGCGTGAAAGCGATCCCCATTATTCAGGATTGCCAGAAATGCAGAAGTGTCGACGAAAATCACAGTGCAGTATCCTCGTAAGCTTGCGCCAGGTAAAGGTCGTGATTCTCCGCCAGATCAGACACCTCGCTATGATAACGTCCGACAGCAGCGATGGCGCGGCGCCGGCGTTCATCCGCGGAAACCACGACCTCGCGCTTCGTCTGTAGTAACATATCTACCGCCTCACGCACGAGTTCGGCTACAGCGACTTGATAGTGAGCCGATAGTTCCTTCAAAACGCGATATTGGCGTTCCTCCAATTGAACTTGGGTTCGGATCATGGCACTCCTTAGTGCGATAACATGCTTACACTATTGCTATCATGATACCATGAATATTCGAAATTGCACGACCTGCATAGTTTTTCCCTTGTATGGTGCGTCATCGGTTTACCCGTCGGTACAGAGGCAATACAAGTCTCAATAGCCACTGCGCCATTCGTCCATAATGCTTGGCATAGAAATAGACCAAACTATCATAGTAAGCGTTTTGCGCTTTTGGGTTCTTCTTCAGGCTTTGTCCACCTAAGTGAATAATCTCAACCTGGGGATTATAATACACCTTCCAACCGGCCTTGCGGATACGCAGGCACCAATCATTGTCTTCGAAATACATGAAAATATGCTCATCCAGCAATCCCACCTGTTCGATAGCGGCACGACGCACCAGCAGGCACGCGCCGGAAACCCAGTCTACGGGGAGTAGTTGTTCCGTCGCCCAATCGTGGAGATAACGGCGCAAGATCAATTGGTTGAAACCGCGCCACAGCAGATAAACCGGTGTAGGGTCGCTGCCAAAAGCGTGGGGTTGTGGTGTTCCATCTGGGCGCACTAGCCGTGGGCTGACGGCACCGGCGGTGGGATGGGCATCCATAAAGCGCACGAGAGCGGTCAAGGATGCCGGTTTTACAATCGTATCGCTATTGAGCAGTAAGACGTAGGGTATATCCGGGTTGGCAGCCCGGATTCCCAGGTTGTTGCCGCGGGCGAACCCCAGGTTTTCGGCACTACGGATGAGTTGCACCTCCGGGAAATCACGCGCGACCATATCGGGGCTGCCGTCGGTGGAGGCGTTGTCGACGACGATGACTTGCCAACCGGTGACAAGCAGATCAGGGCTAAGGCTTTGTAGCACTTGCGACAAGAGATTGCACGTATTGTAGTTCAGGATAATAATGGAGGCTGTCCGAGATAACGTGTTCATGCCAACACTTGACGATAGAAAGTAACGGTTTTTGTCGCCAACACCCGTTGACTATAGTGCTCCTGCACCCGTTCGATGCCGCGCCTCGAGCACTGCTGATGCAATTCTGGATCGGTGAGGAGCCGCTCAACGCGCTGCGCCAGTTCTACGGCATCGTCTTCGGGGAAGATCAGGCCGGCGTCGCCAATCACTTCGGGAATCGCGCCCGAATCCGAGCCGATGACCGGGATGCCACAAGCCATGGCCTCCAACAGCACTCGACCGAGCTGCTCTTTCCAGACCGACGAAGTACGGCTGGGAAGAATGAGGACATCGAATGCACACATTGCCTGAGCAATCTGAGTGGGTGGCAGCGGCGCGACAAACTCTACAGCCTCTGCTATACCCAATTCGGCAGCCTGCGTCGCGAGCAGATTCTGCTGCGGCCCGGCGCCGATCAGACGCAAACGGGCGGATGGAATGGTTGTCCGGCGCAAGATAGCCAAAGCCTGGATCAGAATGTCGATGCCTTTCTCCGATATGAATCGCCCAACATAACCTAGCAGCGGGGCATCTGATGCAGGATTCTGATACGGCGAACACACTGTGAAAACCTCGGTATCGACGCCTACCGCCGGTACAATTGGCAAAGGGCGG
>JAKJAB010000011.1:22059-26653 GCA_022707725.1 Chloroflexota bacterium
TCGAAACCGTAGTGCCGAAGAAGTGCAGCCGCATCCAGATTGGCACAAAACACAAGGTCGGCCGCAGCCAAAGTCTGGCGCATAACCCAGCGCACTGCGAGCGATTTCGGACGATCTACGTTTTGCCAGGTGTGCAGACAAAGGCGCACACCTGGGGCAAAGAGACGCCGCGCCCATACGATTTGCAGGGCGCTCAGGCTGTCTGGCTCTTCTTCCGCATGGATGATCTGCGGCTTGAAGCGGCGGATAGCGAAATCAATCGTCCGAAACAACGCCCGGTGGGGATCAGATGGCTTCGTGAGGGGGATGGCAATCTGGCGGAAGGTCCCTACGGCATTTGTTTGGGCCACACGCAGAAAATCGTCCTGCCATTGGGTCGGCGTCACATAGCAAACCTCTATATCTTGCTCTCTGGCCAGATAATCAACCTTGCGCCGCATCGTGGCGTCGCGATAACGTGCAATGAACAAGACTCGAGTCATTGCTTCACCGCTACGATCTCTAACGTCGCATACACATCATCCTTTGGATGCGTAAGGCGCTGCCATCCCCAGCCTGCCATACGAATGGCCCGCCATAGATAGAGCCAGAAAGTCCAGGGATGGGCCGAGCCACTTGCTAGGCGGGCCTGCAATGGCGCTGTGAACCGCTCCACCCATCGAGGCAAAGGGGGACGCGGGGCGGAGGGGTGAATTTCCACGCGGACCAGGGACCCGGCTTCCAACGTGCGCTTCAGTGTCGCTGGCGTGAAAAAGAGCAAGTGCGACGGTGGACGATATCCGCCCCAGGCGGCGGGAGTACGCTGTGCCTGCCAATGCGCCGTGTTAGGGGTAGAAAGCATCAATAGACCGTCCGGGCGCAGCCGTGCAGCCAATGCGGTCAATGTTTCTACAGGACGTGGTAAATGTTCGATTACATCCCACAGCGTCACAGCATCGAATTCTGCATCACCCAGAGCGTCCAGTGTCGTCAAAACCTGTCCCCCACCAGGGCTGACACGTTCAGCCGCGATCCGCGCCATCTCTTGGGACAGTTCTACGCCGGTCACTTGCCAACCGGCCTGCTGCGCAAGGGCCAGAAAGTAACCGGATGCACAGCCAAAATCCAGCAGCCTGCCTGGGCCGCCCAAGTGTTCTGTCAGATAGCGCAGACGGCGAGAGAAGTGAGGCAACAACGCCTTTTCCATTTTAGCATAGTTGAGATACCCCTGATCTGTGTCGCCTTCAAAATAGCTATGCTGTTGGTAATGCGCTGCCAACTCAGCATCGGTAGGAATAGGATGCACATAAAGCAGTCCACATGCGCTACAACGTACGATCATATAGCCGTTTTTTGTCAATGCAGGCGTTGCGTCATTCGCCTGACAAAGGGGGCAATGATAAGCGGATTGATCAGAAGCCTGCGAATTGTCGTTCATCAAATCTCCAGCGCATTCAGAACAAAAGTCACACGAAGAGTCGCCGGACTAGACAGGGCAGAATATGCCACATCCGCCGCAGCGGGTTGCTTCTGGCGTCTCGTTCCAGATCGAATAGCGCATCAAGCATATGTAAATGGGTGTAGATTGTGCGCCGGGCGGCATCGCGTTCTTGCCGAGATGCTGTGCGCATCGGCGCCGACCGTTGCAGCTCCGGCAAACTCAACGTGCCGACGATCTGACGCGCGCGGTGATGATAGGTATGCTGCGCCAGGGTCCGTGCCTGACCAGCGTACGCGATTGCGTCGCGTTCGTTGTCGTGCGTCAGATAATAACGGATTTTAGAAAGCAGGTCTTCGTCATCCTCGAACACCACAAGTTCTTCATCAGGCTTATACAACTCGGTTAGCCCGTTTTGCACCGCATCCGTCAACACCAAAGCGCCGCACGCAGCCCCCTCGAAGATGCGCATGGTCACGTCACCGGCGATGCTGGTATTGAACACGATTTTGGATTGGCTGTAAATGGTTCCCACCTCAGCGGGTGGATAATGTCTGTAGGGGTCATTCATGGAAAACTGCGCCGTCAGCAGCCGCAGACGACGCTGGCGCGTAGTCCGCTGATGAGCCACAGAGATGTTGCCCACAAATCCGACATCGTAAATGCGTGGCAAATCATGATCGTAATGCACGTCAACCGCAGCAGCAAGGGGCAGCCAATATACCTGATCATGCCCGACGATTTGGCGCATCTGCGCAACATGATCCTTTTGCGCCACGAACACAACGTCAAAAAACTGCGCCGCGACGTTGCGCCAGTGTCCCAAATGAATATCGATCAGATAGCAAGCCGTAGGGATGGTCAGCGTCTCGATGTCTGCGGGGAAATAACGTCCGGCTGGGTCAATCCAAAAATAGAAGGCCGGCGGGTCAGGCAAGGACGAGATAATTCGCGCGAGTGAAGTGCTTTCGCCATAGCCACAGCGTTCGCTTTCACCCAGCCCCACGAACGTGACGGTATGACCGAGGGCCTGCAAGGCGCGCTCGAGGTGGTAACCGGCGGCAGTCGGAAACCAGCGATAGCCAAGGGCAATACAAGCGGAGGATTCACTCATAGGTGCAGTACCTGTGTGTAGAAATCGATCAACCGATCGGTCAATCCTGGCCATGAAAAAGCTTCCTCGGCGACGCGACGCGCATGGCCGGCCATCGTTGTTGCTTCGGCGTTATGGGTGAGAAGATACTGAATCGCTTGTCCGAACTCTACGTCCGCAGCCAGTAGACCAACCAGGTGTTCCTCAAGAACCGTGCGAATATCGCCCACCGGGCTGGCAACGACAGGGCGACCGGCAGCCAGATAGTCTAGCAACTTGTTGGGGAGGCGACCACGGTTTGCCGCACGATCAGACAACGGTAAACACATTATATCGGCGCAGCCCAGGTAGAGGCTGACCTGAGCATCGGGTACGAAATCAGTCTGCCAGAGGCGATCAGCAACGCCAAACTGCTCAGCTTGCGTCAGCACAGCCGGATTCTTGTGCCCGATCACCATCAGCCACACATCCGGGAGAGGGCGAATAGCGTTCATCACGATTTCCAGGTCACCCTGGCCCATACCGATGAAGCCGACAATGCGACGTTCCAGCGGAATACCAAGTTGTTGTCGGGCATCACGTAAAGGTACAGGTTTGATGCGATCGATGGCAGCGCCCGTAGGCAAATAGAGCACCCGGTCTGGCGCGATACCCAAATCAATGGCGCGTTGGCGCAAAACGGTGCTGATGGTGATGACGCCATCGGCCCAACGTTTCGAACGCTCCTCCCACCATTGCTCGAAGGCGCCTACAGCCGGGATGCGGCGCTTAGGCACATCATTGATCCCACCCGGCCCACCCCACCAATCGGCCCAGTCGGCAATCAATTTCGCGCCGCGCAGCTTTCCGGTGAAACCGGCGAAGGTGGCGTTGGGCTTATGATCGAACATGTGGATGATGTCGTACCGGTGTGTCAACGCATGGCCCAGGCGCAACAGGTTATCCGGCGGACCGTAGCCCTCGCCACTGTTGTCCTGTCCCCAACTGGGTGTCTCGGCCACCCGCACGCCATTGACATTCGACCAGGTGACGCGCCAACGGTGCTCACGTGAAACCGTCATCAGGGTCACTTCGTGCCCCCGGCCAGCCACTTGTTCAGCCATCGGCATCGCACGATAGTAGGTGCCGCCGAAGCGATAGTTATGGTTAAGATAGAGAAGACGCATCGCTGGATAACTTCTGATAAAAGAAAGAATAGAGTTGATCCTTACGGCGTTGATGCTTCCACGCCAATAGACGAAGAACACGGCCGCGTAACCAGGCATGCTTGCGCAAATCCATATGCAGACGCCGGCTCAGATGGGCGATCAGGTTATCGTGATTGCCAGGGTAGAAGTTGATGATCGAATCAAACGGATAGAGTTCCACCCGAGGCACAAGCCCGGCGGCGCGAAAAGCGGCGCGATATTCTACGAGTTTATAAGCATGTTCATCCTGGGTAATTGCTTGGAACGAATGATTGGCCAGGAATTGTTGCCGCTGCGCCTCATTACGCACCACATGCTCGCGAATAGCACAAAATACGCCTCCTGGTAGCAATAACTTTACCATCGCCCGTACCGTAGCCATAGGATTACCAGAATGGTGAAGCGCTTGACGCATATAGATGATGTCATACTCAGCAGCCAATTCAGTCTTATCCATATCACTGTTTATCACCGTGAAATGGACTCCATCTTGTCCTATCAATCGACGTGCGCCGCGCAGACCAGCTAACTCACCCTCACTGATATCCACACCAGTCACCGTATATCCGGCACGCGCCAAAGCATAGGAAGCTAACCCATTGCCACAGCCAACATCGAGCACCTTGACACTCGCACTGGCGGGCTTTCCTAAACTCGCTAGAATGGCCAGCGTCTCAGTGAATTCAACACTGGCATAGAAAGATCTGGCATCGTTCAATCCATCACCAGAACGATAGCTGGCAATCAATAAATCGCGTAACCCGGGTTGGGTAAGCCCCCAAACGGTGGCGTATTCGGTTGGATCAAGTTCTGCGAGCTGGTTGAGTTCGTGTTTTGTAGTCATCATCAGAGTTGTTCGCGTCCTCAGTTACCAAAATCAGCTATACCTCACACGAC
>JAKJAB010000120.1:0-2554 GCA_022707725.1 Chloroflexota bacterium
AGGCAAGAAGCAGGAGGCAGGATGCAAGAAGCAGGAGGCAGGATGCAAGAAGCAGGAGGCAGGAGGCAAGAAACAGGAGGCAGGATGCAAGAAGCAGGGGCGGAATTCTACCATGAATCTACACGAATCTTCGCCAATGAGAGTTATTCGTGGACATTCGTGAAGATTGGTGGTTTGCTTTTGAGGAGTTGAAATGGCGAAGCGACGTTCGCGGAGTTATTACGATGATTATTGGCCGCACTATGAGCCGACGCGCCCGATAGAGGCGGACGGTATCAAGGCGAAAAGCCAACGCGGCAAGTTCGTCACATCGTGGTGGGCGGATAAGTGGATCAACGCGTTGCAGCGGTTGATGGACGCCGGTCGGTTGAGCCGGGGGCGCAGCTACGCCCGCAAAGGGCAGGTGTTGGAGATCGACATCAAGGCCGGGAAGGTTGCCGCGCGAGTGCAGGGTTCGCGGCCCTCGCCGTACAAGGTCAGCATCGAATTGAAGCCGCTGAGCGATAGCCAGTGGACAAGCGTAATGGATGCCCTGGCGGAGCAAGCCATTTTCGCCGCGCAATTGCTCAACGAAGAGATGCCCGCCGACATCGAACAGGTCTTCGACAAGGCCAAAGTGCCGCTCTTCCCGCAGTCGAGAGGCGACTTGAGCACCAAATGCTCGTGTCCCGATCCGGCAAATCCGTGCAAGCATATCGCCGCCGTGTACTACCTGCTCGGCGAACGCTTCGACGCGGACCCGTTCCTGCTCTTCGAGCTGCGCGGGCGGAGCAAGGCCGCGATCATTGCCGCGCTGCGCGAACGCCGCGCCGTTAGCGTTCCGGCGCAGGAGGCACTGTCCTACGTCCCCGACGTCATCGCTGCCGTGGACGCGCCGCCGTTGGCCGAGTGCCTGGATACCTATTGGGGCGCGCCGACCGCGTGGGACGCCGTCAGCCTGCGCATCGCCGCGCCGCCCGTAGACCTGGCGCTGCTCAAGCGCCTGGGCCTGCCGGATTTCGTGGATGCGACAAGCTTCCGCGCGCAAATGGAGCGGGTCTACAATGGCGTCACCGACCGCGCTTTGGAGATTGCTTTTGGAGATATGGATCGTGAGTCAACGGATTGAACGGATGAAACGGATTTGTGTCTTGATTGTTGGGGGTCTTTTCTTGCTGCAAATCGCGTGCCAGACGCTCACCGGGCCACGGCCCACACAACCCACACCGGCGTCGCCGGCGACCACAGCCCCCTCCCCTGCGCCGCCGCGCACCGCGGTCCGACCGGTGATGCGCCTAACCGCAACCGGCGTTGTCGAAGCAGTACCGGCTGGGAAAGCAAACCTGGCCTGCATCGGCTTGTATGGCTCCGGCGTCACATGCATCGAAAATAACGAGTGGGTCACCTACAGCAAAGACGGCGCAGGCCTGGGCAGCGATCTCGTCAAGGATATGGCCGTGTGCCCGGGTGGGGAGCTTCTCGTGCTGCACGCGCTGGGTCTCGATCTCTTCGATGGCGCGCAGTGGCGGAACTACGGGCAAGGATGGGGGTATGGCAACGCGAAGGCCATCGCGTGCGCTGCCGGCAACGACTTTTGGGTGGCGCACTACCAGGGTGTCAGCCGCTTCCACGATGGGACCTGGCAGACATACCCGGTGAAGGAAACCCTATCCACCGATCCAGAAGCCTATGAGCTGGTCGACGACATCGCTATTGCGCCGGACGGCGCGGTTTGGGTGGTTCTGGCCAACGGAATCGCAGTTTTTGCCGAAGGGAAATGGACGGCGTATGAAGAAGGCGCAGGTTTCAGTGACAAATACTTCTTCGAACGCATCGCCTTCGACAGCCGCGGCGATCCCTGGGTCATCTCGGGTAGCGGCCTCCACCACTATAAGGGGCTGTCCTGGAAATTTCACCCAAGCCAGGACTTTTTCCTCACGCCCCAAAGCATCGCTGTGGACCACCAGGATCGCGTCTGGATAGGGACGCTCAGTGGCGGGCTGTTGCTCTACGAGAACCAAAGCTGGCTCACGTTCACGCCGCGGAACAGCGCCCTCGCCAGCTATAACGTGAACACGCTCGCCGTCGATGCAGCAGGCCGCGTGTGGGTGGGAACCGCGTGGGGATTGCACATCGCCGATGGCGACACGTGGACGACCTACCATATGAGCAACAGCGATCTACCCGACGACAACGTCGTTGCCATCGTGGTTGCCGGCGCGGAAGCGGCCTTGCCGGCGGCGCAGCAGAAAGCGCCGGGCGCGCTCACGGGGAGGCTTGTGACCCCCGATGGCGCGCCGCTGGCAGAGACGCCCGTCGAAGTATGCGTCGAGACAATCTACGGCAGTCGTTGGAGAAGCACGCCCTGTGAAGAGCATCCTTACATGCGAAACGCCGTCAGCAATGCCGGCGGCGACTTCACAATCGAGGATCTGCCCGCCGGGTTCTACAACCTGGCGATCCAGACCGGCGATACCTGGCTACTTTATTCCAGCCGCTCCAGTGGCTCCTCCGAGCGATTCCTCATCCCGGCGGGGGAGACGGTCGATTTGGAGGAGATTGTCGTAGAACAGGA
>JAKJAB010000120.1:2564-9159 GCA_022707725.1 Chloroflexota bacterium
CATCGACCACGGCTCCGCGTGAACGTCCAGTTCATCGGACCACCGGCGTTGGAGCGCGGCGATCTCATCCACGATGTCCTGGGGAAGCGGCTGGATGTCCTCTTTTGCCGCGAGGAATGCTTGCAGATGTTCGGGACGCACGGTAGCCCCGACGGTGGCGCGCACCTGCGAGAAGCTGTGGGCAAACCGCACACAGAATGTCGTCCAGCTTGCAATGCCGGAGCGCTCGAAGATGGGCGCGACTTCGACGGCGCGCTGTTGCAGGTAGTCCTTCCACGCTGCACCGGGCACGTCACGCAGGCGATGCACCGGGCCGCCGGAGACGGTGCGCATAGCGACAACCGGTTCGTTCCGCTCGATGAGCAAGTCCCACAGCGCGTTGGAGGCAAAGCGCTGCAAGGGGTTCAGGTAGAAGATGTAGCCGTCCACAACGCCCTCTGGATAACCCGCGCGCAGCGCCTTGAGCGGCGTCTCCGATGTCCAGGGGAACACTTCGAGCACGAAGCGTTTCACCAGGCCCTCGTCTTGGAGACGGGCAAACTCGTCGTAACACGGCCCACCGCTGGCGAATTCGTCCGCCAGTGGCCCGCCCAGGCAGAGTTGGCCCAGGTCGATGCTGTCTATTCCAAGCTGATCGAGGTGCAGGTGAACCATATCCCGCAGTTCCGCGATGGTGCTCCAGCCAAGTTTGACGATCAGCTTGGGGGTACAGGCGCGATCTTGATCGAACGCGACGCGCAAGACTTTAAGCGCGTCGCCGTAGGTGTGGCTGGTGTGGAACCAGACGCCGGCGTCCATCGCCGCGCGGGCGATGGCGACACGATCAGCGAAGGGGATGTGCTCGTCGCCGAGGCGCGTCGTCCCGTAGATGTATGGGGAGAGGTCGGTCAGCAGGTCTGATTTGTGAACGTAAGCTATAGGGCGCACAACAGATTCCTCCAGGCAAAGTCAACGGATGGAACGGATTCTTCTTCGATGGGTTAAGGTACAGCGTCATCCTCGGCTGCAACCACTAGATTCTCCGCCCATTGTCGTGTCTCGGTCATCCACAGATAGACTTCATCCTTTGAAATGTCGCGGTCGGCTAATCTCAATGCGCGCCATGCTTCCTCAATATGCGGCTTCATACAACGGCCTTCCTTCCTTGCGCGCCCAATACAGCACCGTGCCTGGTACCTGACTACGTCGCCCATATTCGGCTTCCGAGTACACCAACACGTCTACACCTGTGCCAACATAGCCAACGGCTTTACGCAAGTCAATCATCTCTGCATACCGATTATCGACGCTTGGTTTGATCACCATAATATCCAAGTCGGAGTCTTCATCCGCGTCGCCCCGGCCATAGGATCCAAATAGAATCACGCGGCTAGGTTGCGCCTCGGCAACAATACGCCGAACAATCTCTTGTAAAGTGTGTTCGTCAATCATTTATGTACTTCCGTGGTGATCTTCTCGATACGCATTTACTTTACGTCCGCCTACCCGAGATGTGTTGAACTATATTACCGTATTATCCGGTATCACCGCGCCCTTGGGGATGACGACGATGCCATCACGTACCACGTAGTTGTCGGTTTCCTCGTCCGGCATCCCCATATGGTCGCGGATGACGACGTTGCGCCCGATGCGCACGTTCTTGTCCAGGATGGCGTTCTCGATGACGCTGCCGCGCCCCACCCCGATGTCGGGCAAGCCCAGGCGCTGGTTCTCGTCAATCTGCGCCAGCGATTCGAAGTCATCCGCCCCCATCATCACCACGCGGTGCAGGTGCGCGCCGCTGTTGACGATGCTGCGCAACCCGATGACGCTGTCCGCGATGGCAGCATGGTCCAACCGGCAGCCAGGCGCAATCCACACGCGCATCAGACTCGAGTCGGTGACCCGGCTACCCGGCAAAAAACGCGCATGGGTGTAGATCGGCCACTCCGCCGAGAAGAAGTCAAACGGTGGGTTCGGGCTGGTCAGTGCCAGATTGGCGTCGTAGAAGGCACGCATTGTACCGATATCGGCCCAGTATCCCTCAAACGTGTAGGCGAATACACGCAGGCCCTTCTCAATCGCCGCCGGAATGATGTCCTTCCCAAAATCCGAACCGGTTTCACTACGCAACAGATCGCCCAGCGTTTTAGTGCGGAAGACGTAAATGCCCATCGAGGCCATATAGGGTTTCTCACCCTCAAGGCTTTCGAGACCATCCAGTTGGTCCATAGGTGGCTTTTCGCGGAAGGCATGAATACGCCCATCTTTGTCTGCCTGCAGGATACCCAGATCCGGCGCATCCTCAGCTTTGACAGGATTGACGGCAATCGTGATGTCCGCTTCATGCAGCCCATGAAAGCGGACGAACTCGGCATAATCCATCCGATAGAGATGATCGCCGGCCAGGATCAAAATATCGCGCGGGCTAGGGACCTGGAGTTGAAAAAGCTGTTTGCGCAGCGCGTCCGCCGTTCCCTGATACCAGGATTTGCTCACCGGCGTCTGTTCTGCCGCCAGAATCCGCACCCATCCGCCAGAGAAATTATCGAACTGGTAGGTGCGCACAACGTGCCGGTGCAACGAAACGGAGTTATATTGCGTGAGCACGTAGATCCGATTCACACCAGAGTGGATACAATTGCTGATGGGGATGTCAATCAAACGGTAATAGCCCGCCAATGGGACCGCGGGTTTCGCGCGCAACTTGGTCAGTGGATATAGCCGCGTCCCTGCGCCCCCGCCCATAATGACAGCCAGGACGTCTTTCATGAAGCTTAACATAAGCCGGCCTCCTTGATATTAGAAATGTCCAACGGATTATGCCCTTATTATAGTAACAGGCGCGAAATTAAGCAACACACATTTGCACTTTCTCCAACAGAATATTGACAGATGTTGAGATCGGATTATAGTTTGGCGGTGATGGAACAAACACAAACATCCCCAATGAGACCACGCCACCCGTGGCTCCTTCTGGCGCTCATCATGGCGCTGGCGTTTTTCCTGCGGCTTGAACGTCCCACGCTGGCCGAGTTCAAGCGCGACGAAGCCACAGTCGCGCGATTGGCGCAGGCGATTGCCTACGAGGGTTATCTACCCGTGGAGGGTGTGGATTCCTCGGCCGGCCCGGCCAATTTGCCGCTCACCTTATACGTGACAGCCGTGGCGATGCGCATCTGGCAGGATCCGGTCGCCATTGTGCTCTTGACGGCGTTCATCAACGGATTGGCCGTGCTGGCGTGCTACCCGGTCGCGCAAACCTACCTGGGCAAACGCGCAGCACTCATCGCCACCTTCCTCTTTGCGATCAATCCCTGGGCTATCCTGTACGCGCGCAAAACGTGGAGCCATCCCCTGCCGCTGTTCACAGTGACATTTATCGCCTCTTTACTAGCCGCTTTTGTGCAACAAAAACCCTGGATGTTGGTCGGCGCTTTTGTCAGTCTGGCGATCCAGTTCGGCCTGCAACTGGAAGCCCTGGCGCTTTTCCCGGTGATGATCGTCCTGCTCCTCTATTACCGCGATATCGCCGTGAAGCCCCTGCTTGTCGGCGGCGGATTGTTCGCGGGCAGCATCGCGCCCTATTTCATCCATGACGCGCTCCACGGCTGGCAAAATGCGCGCGGCTTTCTGGCCTTTGCCGGAAGGCAAGGTGTCCTTTTATGGGACGCGCTGCGCTATCCCCTGATGCTCACCGGCAGCGCCGGCATCGAAGGGCAAGCCGGCAGTTATTTCCAGCAGTTCCGACAGGCCGTACCCAATCTGTGGTGGCTCAATACGTCGATGATGGGTCTGCTACTCCTGGCCCTGGTGTACGCCCTGCACCAGGCCTTCTTTGCCGACTCCCAACAACGACGGCGCTGTTTTATCATCCTGTTGATCTGGTTCGCCGCGCCGATTGCGTTGCAGTTGCGCCCGGCTTCCGGCACACACTTACATTATTTCGTCACCCTGTATCCCGTGCAGTTCTTACTCATCGGGGCCGGAGCGGATGCCGCCATCAAGCGCCTGGCCGGGCCGGTGTTCCGCTTGGGACAATACAAGGCGACGTTGCCGGCGCTGATCGTACTTGCGGGTTTGTTGGTTTGGGGCGGCTGGCAGGGAATGGTGACACACCAACTGCGGGATTATATGGTCAGTCATCCGAGCACCGGCGGGTACGGCATTCCCTTGCGTTACACGCGTGCAGCAGCGCAGAGCACGAAGGGGTTAGCCAATGGCGCGGAGGTCATCGTCATCGGTGAAAGCGCCCGCCCGTTTATGACCGAAACGCCGACCGTCTTCGAGGCGCTGCTTTTCGGGACGCCGCACCGCTTCACCGACGGGCGCGCGGCGTTGCCCATACCCGAAGGCGTGCGGACCGTGTATTTGGTCGGACCGTTATACGATGATGCCGGCGGCGCACTCGCGCCGGCGATCGAACGGTTGGCGGCGTGGGAGTCCGTCACCGCTGGGCCGGTCACGCGATTGGCGGATGGCGTGACGTACCGCACCTTCGTGCGCGAAGGCGCGAACCGCGACGACGTGATCGCAGGGATGCGGCCGTTGGCAGCAGGAATTCCGTTCGCCAACAATGTCGTCTTCGCGGCCTACGAAGCGCCGGAGACAGCGACGGCGGGCCAAGAGGCGGAAGTCTGGCTGGCGTGGTGGCTGCGCGGGCTGCCGCCGGCAGGCGTGGACTATCACTTCACGGCGCAACTGCTGGATGGTAACGGCGGTCTACGCACGCAGAACGATCACGTGGGCTTCCCGGCGGATTATTGGCGGACGGGCGATCTCGTCCTGAGCCGATTTTCCGTCCCCATCCCGGCGGACATCGAAGCGGGAAGCTACGGACTCCGCGCCGGGATGTACAGTTTCCCGGATATCACCAACGTGGCGGTCGTTGATCCGCAGGGGACGTCGGTTGATAACGGGGTAAACTTGGGTGTGGTAGAAATTATCACCGCGCCATAACTCTCGCTGCGACAAAAAAAACGGTAGAAAGGCCAAATCCTATCTACCGTTTTCACCTCTGTTTGTTGTCGTTTACGCCGCTCCTTCAGCCTTAGCTGTTTTCTGTCCAAGAGGCCGCACTACATCCCAAACAACATCGGGATGCTTGGCTGCAATTTGCAACAGCACCCGAGCGGGTCCCTCTGGGTTGCGACGCCCTTGTTCCCAGTTTTGTAGTGTAGCAACGCTAATCCCAAGCAATGCTGCAAACTCACTCTGTGACCTTATTTTTGCGCAAATATAGCCGGTTTCTATTCGATAACGTAAACAGACGGCCTTTCTAATGGCTGTTCTTCGCCGCTGACCGCTTCGGCGTAGCCGAGCGCGGCGCGGGCATCTTCAGGCGCGCCTCGCGAATAAGAAGCACGCAGCCATACTTGAGTTCGTGACTGCGTGCTTCCATAGCGTTAGCCTGGTTTGAAATCCGATTAATGTTGATGCGAATGCGGATCAGGCGCGGCAGCGATCACACCGCCGACGACCTCAACGAGCGGGTCAAACTCGCCGTTGGTGTATGCCTCGATCTGCCCGGCGTCGCCGAGGCGCGCCATCTCTGGGTCGATGCCCAGCTTGCCCAGAAAGCGCGTGTCGAAGGCGTTTGCCATCTCCTCCGAGTTGCCCTTTCCAAACAACTCGAAGCGCTCACCGCACTTCGGGCAGGTGACGTAGCTCATGTTCTCCACCACGCCGATGAGCGGGATGTTCAAGTGTCCGGCCATGTTCGCGGCCTTGCGCACGACCATCTCCGCCAAATCCTGCGGGGACGTGACCAGCACGATGCCCGTAACCGGCAAGCCCTGCATCACGGTCAACGCCGCGTCGGACGTGCCGGGCGGCATATCGACCACCAACACGTCCAGGTCGCCCCAGAAGACGTCGCTCCAGAACTGGTTGATCGCGCTGGCGATCATCGGGCCGCGCCAGATGACAGCGTCGGCTTCGTTTTGCAGCATCAGGTTGATCGACATGAGCTTGATCCCCCCCGATGTCTGCGGGGGCATGATGCCCAACGGTGACGTCGCCGGGGCTTCGCGGACGCCGAACAGTTTGGGGATACTCGGTCCGGTGATGTCGGCATCAAGCACGCCGACGCGCAAACCCTTCTGCCGCAGCCCCACGGCGATCATCGCCGCCACCGTGGACTTCCCCACCCCGCCTTTGCCGCTCATCACGGCGATCACCGTTTTGACGCGGTTGAGATTGCCGGCAGGGAAATTAGGTTGCTGCTGGCGGGAAGATTGCAACACTTCGCGCAGGCGCGCTTTCTCCTCTTCGTTCATCGCGGTCAGGGTGATTTCCACATCCAGCCCTTCTGCCAGACCATCAACCGCTTGCGCCGCGTCTGCTGCAATACTGTCCTGCAGCGGACAATTCGCCACCGTCAACGCAATTGTCACCTTGATGTGTTTGCCCCGGATGCGCACCTGGCGCACCATGCCCAAATCCACAATATTGCGCCGCAATTCAGGGTCCATCACATTGCGCAGCGCATCCATCACTTGTTTTTCTGTTATCACTTATAGCCTCCTCGAAACGAACTGCGAATCTCGTCAGTTCGCGTAAATTTATTCATCAACACCAGTTCAAAAAATAAAGAGGGGAAATGGGGGTTTGGGGG
>JAKJAB010000121.1:0-8800 GCA_022707725.1 Chloroflexota bacterium
AATGGGTATGCCGAGCGGCTCATCCGCACCATCAAAGAAGAGGAGGTTGACCTGTCTGAATATCTTGATTATCATGATGCTTACCGTCAGTTGGGGCGCTTTCTGGATGATGTCTATGCCCACAAGCGCATCCATTCCTCGCTGGGTTATCTGACCCCAGCCGAGTTCGAGGCGCAATGGCGTGCTGAACAGCCATTGCCCCGCGAAAGCGAACTAAAAAACGCCTAAAAAGTGTCCAGTTTTTGGGGGTCACTTCACTTTGCTAAATTTCTGTTCTCTGACTGTACAACAACGGGAATTGATCCTGGCGCAATCTGAACTTTGTGCCGTGATTATGACCTGTGCGTGCGTCAAAGTCTACATAAACGTAGCCTTGTTCGATGCCTGACAATAAGCCATTGATACTGAAGCCTTGAACTCTCGGTTCGCTCATTTTTTTAACAGTTTTTAGAATTACCGAAGCGGTTTTTGCGCTTCATATATGCATATAAATGCGAAATTTGCATCTAAAAACTACCTGTATGCATATATAATAGCTTATCTTTTGTATTGAAACTTATTTGTATGAAAGCTCGCTTTTAAGTTTGAAAAATTAGCACAAAAATGAGTGCTTAAAGCTTGCTCTGAGGTTATTTGTGCCTTTTTATAAGCAATTGATGCTTGTCTGCGCTATAAGTTTTGACTACAAGACTGAATTTCGGAAACTCACTGGAAAATAAGCGAACCAAGAGTTGAAGTATCATGATATTGGAATAGTGAAAGAATTCTTGCCCTTCTTCTCGTTTCGTTTCAGCTTGCACATAAAAACAGTTGAGCAGCTTCATGCCGGCCTTGTTACGCAAATCTTCAAATCCCCAATAGGGTTGTGGGTTCAATTCTCCCAATCCTATCCGTTCGGCTACAGAATCCAGCCATTCTTTATGTCTCGGATCAACCGCGCTCGCATCAAAAGAGATAAGAACTTTGCTTTGAGAACGATCTGCCACCACCATAAAGCCGCGATCACTTCTCTGATTCCCGCTAATTGTTTGTCGGAAACTTAGTTCTTCTGTTCCATATTGACCACCAGCTTCTTGATGTTGCCAGCCATAGAGAGGTAGGAACACCCGGGGCACAAACCTCAAAGCCCGTGGCGAAGGTTCCATGTGAAAGAGCGTTACCAGCGAAGTAGTATTTGCTCTTTGGCACTTCAATTCCCATTCGGCAGCGTTGGGTATCGGCAAGTTGTTTTCTTCGATGCCAAGCAAATCTTCTAATGTATTCCCAACGCCGCCTGAGTTTCTCGGTCTGGCATTGAGTATCCACCCCATATTTCGTATTTTCTGCAATTCCTCAATGAGGGATTCTTTTGTATAAACCTTCAAACTATCACCTTTCTCTTGAGTAACAACGTAGGGTGCTTGTTCTTCACCTATCAAGTGCAATTGTTGATATTGTTGTACGACAAGTCTTTTTTGCATAACTGGCTAATCCGGGGGACGCCAGAAATCCAACAGATATTCAAAAGTTGTCCCCATCGTAATATAATTTGACGGCCAGCCAAAAATACCTATACCGTTTACAATATTAGTGCGATCCCAAATAATGGTGTTTCGTAGTTCGTACCCGCGTTTGCGTAATTCCTCAATGAGGGCGACGTGAATCGTAATTCTTTCGTTTTCCCACCACATATCCGGCACATTGATAACACAGTGTCCTTTAGGTTGCAAGAGTGGCAGTAAGCGTTCGTAAATATCCCCCATTGCTGTTGCGTATTCCTCAAGCGGCATTGTTCCTAAATCGCGGGGGTCTTGTGAATACTGTTCCACCTTACCAAACTGTTCATTCTTACGTTCGACGCCTCGGCGTGATTTGTTTTTTCGCTTTCGGTTGAGCAGATTAGCGTATGGGGGTGAAGTCCAAATCAATTTGACAGTTTCAGGTTCTAAATAGTGGTCTATGTGTAAAGCATCATCTTGTATCGCTAGTTGTTGCGCTTGATTAAAAAAATTATTACTAGACAACCGTTCTTGACACAATTTTATATATGCTTCTTGTAAATCAAAACCAACTGCATTACGATTCAAATCTTGCGCGGCGACAAGCGTTGTACCACTACCGACAAAAGGATCAACCACTAACTCCCCAACGTGAGTAAATAGCTCGATCATCCTTCTAGCTAATGAGATAGGGAAAGTAGCCGGGTGCAAGTTTTTGTCTCGGATATCGCGTCCTTCATAGCTAAATTGTCGGACACCAACTTGACTTTTTACCCATTCTTTGGCGGTCATACAATTCAAATGATTAGGGGGGCAGTCGCAAGTTTTTGTATACCCGATACGAATTCTGGTTCGGTATAACTCACTTGCTTCGTTGATAGTACGCGGCAGGCTGCTTTCTGTTGTCTCAGTATTCATTAGACTCTCCAATTCTATATGATTGTGTAAGCAGTATATCACAACCTTCCTTTTCTGGCATCTTTCGAGTTTTACTGAGACGATTCACGCCGCCCAGCATATGATTACACAGAATCCCTGAAGTGACCCCCACCGCCTATTTCCGCAAATCCTCCTTTAGGCGCATCTTACACAGAATTTTTCCCGTACAAGACCCCCAAAACGGTGTTTTGCCGAAACATCAAAATGGGTACAATACCGAAATACAGTGCTTGCGTAACCCGAGTATAGGCTAATTTTTCTCGTAAGTCAAACGCACAAATAACTTTGCACCTCCGCCCACCGCACCCCCGGCCAGAAGCGCGGCATATTTGCGCGATTACAGTTCAGATATACAATGTTGCCCACCATCCCGAAGGAGCTTGACCTATGGAATCACAAGTTCATCCGTCAACCTTACGTAACACCAATTACCTGACGCGCATAACGGGCCGTGTCTGGAAATACGGCGACGACGTCAACACCGACGTCATCTTCCCCGGTAAATACACGTACAGCCTCACCGACCCGGCGGAGATGGCGAAGCACGCGCTCGAAGACCTTGACCTGGCGTTTGCGGCGAACGTGCGCCCCGGCGATATCATCGTGGCGGGGAAGAACTGGGGCTGCGGCAGTTCCCGCGAGCAGGCCGTAGTGTGCCTCAAAGAGGCCGGCGTGGGCGCGATTGTGGCTCGCAGCTTCGCCCGCATCTATTTCCGCAACGCCATCAACTACGCGCTGCCCATCGTCGCCTGCGATGCGGTGGACAGCGTCGAATCCGGCGAGGAGATCACCATCGACTTCACCGCCGGAACCGTCGCTACCCCGCGCGGCGCGTACACCTTCCCCCCCTTCCCGCCGGAAGTGATGGCTATCCTGGAAGCCGGCGGGTTGATTCCGTATACGCAGCAAGTGTTAAAGGGAGCATGAGGCAAGGAGCAAGGGGAAACAGGGACGAAAACCCGGTTGCCCCGTACTCCGTGCTCCTTACCCCGTTCCCAAATCACAATAACCGGAGGAACTATGGCTAAATACAAAATCGCTTTGATGCCCGGCGACGGGATTGGCAACGATGTGATGGACGCCGGCGTGATGGTGTTGGAGAAGCTCACGCTGGACGCGGAATACATCCCCACCGACATCGGGTGGGAGTTCTGGCGGACGGAGGGCGAGGCGCTGCCCGAACGCACGATAGACACCCTCAAGTCGTGTACCTGCGCGCTGTTCGGGGCGATCACGTCCAAGCCCAAAGAAGAGGCCGAAGCGGAGCTGCTGCCTGAGCTGCAAGGCAAGGGCATGGTCTATCGCAGCCCCATCGTGCGGCTGCGGCAGACGTTCGACCTGTACGCGAACCTGCGCCCCTGCAAAGCCTACAAGGGCAACCCGCTCAACTACCGCGACGGCATCGACCTGGTAGTCTTCCGCGAGAACACGGAAGACCTGTATTCCGGCGTCGAGTTCCACCCGCTGCCGGAGGAGGTCCGCAGCGCGTTGGAAAAATACAGCCCGCGTATGTCGGCTTTCAAAAGCGTGGATTCGGCGGACATTGCGCTTTCGGCGCGCATCCTCACCCGGCGCGGCTGCCAGCGCATCGTGCGCCGCGCGTTCGAGTACGCCCAACAGTTCGGCTACCCCACGGTGACGCTGGTGGAGAAACCCAACGTCATCCGCGAAACCTCCGGCCTGATGGTGCGTGAGGCGCGCAAGATCGCCGCCGAATATCCCGGCATTGCGCTGTGGGAAACGAATATCGACGCCCAGATGATGTGGCTGGTGAAAAACCCGCAGGATTACGGCGTGATGGTCTCCAGCAACATGTTCGGCGACATCCTCTCCGACCTGGCGGCGCAACTGGTGGGCGGACTGGGGTTCGCGGCGAGCGGCAACCTGGGCGACGGGTTCGCCGTCTTCGAGCCGACGCACGGTTCCGCGCCCAAGTACGCCGGACAGTACAAAGTCAATCCCATTGCGATGCTGCTGTCCGTCAAATTGATGCTCGATTGGCTCGGCGAGGCGGACAAAGCCGCCGCTCTCGAACGGGCCATCGCCGCCGTCATCGAAGAAGGCACCGTCCGCACCTACGATATGGGCGGCAGCGCTGGCACGTTGGACGTGGCCGAGGCAGTCGCCGCAAGAATGTAAATGTCGGCGGATTTGACCGTTCGAACAGACGCCGTCCTGGGCCAGAATGTGAGACCCCGTGACAGATTAGTTGCGGATTGGCCGCGTTATGCGCAGGCCATCGCACCGTGGTTCATCGCACTGACTTTTGTCGCTGTACTAATCCAGCGGGTGTGGAGCCAGATCGCCGTGCGCTACCCCGATTTCTTCGGATGGGTTGGCGCGCCGCGCGTCTCGATTTTACCAACCTGGCTCATCCCGACTGGGCGCATGGTCTTTATCCTCTGGGATATCCACTGTTACTGCGCCTGGGCCATGAGTTGGGCGTCGACGTGTTGCGTACCGCGTTTGCGCTCTCCATCTTTGGCGGATTCTTGGGATTGCTTGGCACGTACTGGTTGGTGCGCCGGATGACGGATCGGTGGTGGCTGGCGATCTTGACCGAGCTTTTGCAGGCGCGCATGGCCTTCTACCTGTTTTTCGCCAACCTGGATTCGACCGACATGCTGGCTTCCGACTTGACCCTCTGTGCGTTTCCGTTGCTGTTGAGTGAAAAGCGACAGCGCGCGGCGGCTTTCTGGGACGGGCTGCTGGTGGGATTTTCGCACAATCTGTGGTTCCACTTGCGCGGTTCCTCCGATTGCATCTACGCCTGGCGCGAGATTCCGATGGACATCGGGATGTTGGAAGTGACTCGTGCGCAGCCCAGAGTCTTTTTCACGCATTGGTGGCAGATGTTCCTGAGCTACTGGCGTACCAGTGAAAGCTACTTGGTCGATGGGTTTCTGGACGCTTTTGCAACGACCAGTTATGAGCTGTACCAGAGCGCCGATCAACCACCGGGACGCGGGCATCGCGCGGGCTTGTACCTCCACTGGCGCGCGTCTGCCCCGATTGCGCAGTATCTCAAAGTGTTTGTGCACGTTTTCAACGCAGATGGGCAGTTAGTGACCCAGCACGACGGTAATCCGGCGCTATGGACTTATCCTGTGGAACGTTGGGGTGTGGGCGAGACCGTTGTGGATTTCCATCCACTGCGCTTCGGACCGGTTATGGGAAGAGGGCCATTCACGGTGCAGGTAGGATTCTACGACGGCAATACCGGCGCGCGTATCTCTGTGCAAAGTGCGGAGAAAACGTCAAACGACGCTATCGTGGTAACGCACTTGACGTTGGAGTAACCTTTGACGCCTCGAACAAAGCACTGGTCGATATGGATTGGCAGCTTGCTGACGTTCCTCTATCTGTTGGTGTTCGCACTGAACATCACGCCCTATCTGCGCGGGCCGAAGGCGTGGCGCTGGGCCTACGCCATCCCCGGGCATCCGTGGCGTCACCTCCTCCCCCTCGCTATCATCATTGTCTATGTCACCCTCACCTTATTCTGGTCTCACAAACTCCAGCATCCCCACTCCCCTACTCCCCACTCGCTCACGCTCTTCCTCCTCTTCATCGCTCTGGCGGTCCCCCTCATCCAGGCCGCACTGCTCTTCCCGGAATCGCCTGACATCCTACGCCCGCTGTTCTACCGCACCGTGTCAGCGGGGGCAAGCGGCGTCTTCACCGTCGGCAGCGCCATCGCCGACCCCGCCGACTTCTTGCGTCGTTATCCCGAATTGATGCCGTCCTTCCCCATCCATCCGCAACGCTATCCACCGGGATTGCCCTTGCTGTTCTACGGCGCGCGGCGGCTGCTCGAAGCCACACCGAGCGCCAGCGCCCCGTTGGGATTGGCGCTGCGGCTGTACCAATGCCAGGATTTCGCGTTGATGCGTCTCTCTAACGGGACGATTGCTACCGCCCTGTTGCAGATGGCGCTCCCTGTACTCGTCGGACTGATCGTCTTCCCGCTGTATGGATTGGCGCGCCGCACGGTTGGAGAGCGAGCCGCGCTGTGGGCCGTGATTGCCTATCCGCTTGTGCCTTCTTTCGCGCTCTGGTCCGCCCGCTGGGATCAGTTCTACCCTTTGCTCACCTGCGCCGCGTGGTACTGCTTCTGGCGAGGTATGGCGAATCGCAAATTACATTTTGCGCATTACATTTGGCTGTTATTCAGCGGGCTGCTGTTGTCTTTCGCCACCTTTCTCAGCTTCGGCCCATTGACGTTGCTTGCGCCGCTAGGACTGAGCGCCCTGTTGTGGATAGCGCCCCATCCTGAGCGCCGCCGCTGGATGCATTTAACGGGCGCCGCGCTGGTTTTCTTCGCCGGATTGGCAACACCGTGGCTCATCTACCAGGTGATTTTTGGGAACGGCTTCCTGGACATCTGGCGCGTCTCGATGGCTTATCACCTGGGTCTGGAACGGGATTATTGGACGTGGGTGTTCTTCCATCTCTACGATTTCTTCGCGTTCCTCGGCGCGCCGCTGGCAATTGGGGTTGCGCTCGGCGCAGGGTTTGCGGTGCGCGATGTCTGGCGCAAACAGGATACCGGCGCGTTGCCCCTGGGTTTTATTCTTGGACTGCTACTGCTCGATCTCTCCGGGACAGCGCAGGGCGAAGTGGCGCGTGTGTGGCTCTTCCTCACCCCCTTCGCCGTTGTCGCCGCAGTATACGGGCTTTCACGTCTTGCGTCCAAACGCTGGCATGGGGCGCTGCTGTTGGGGTTGCTGGCGCTGCACCTGCTCGTGTTCAACGCCTTCCTGCGCGTCGTCACCACCGGTGTGACCGATCCACCGGCGCGCGAACGCACCTTCAGCCTCGACGCCCAGGCCCATCCCAGCACTGCTGAATTGGGAGATGCGATCACCCTCCAGGGATACAGAGTGGAGCCTGAATCCATCGAGCCGGGATCCACGCTACACCTGACGCTCTACTGGCAAACACGCGCCCAGATGACGCAACCCTACACCGTCTTCACCCACCTGCTCGGACCGGACGGTAGTTCCGTTGCACAACAGGACAATATGCCTCAGCAAGGTCGCGCACCGACGACGTGCTGGATTCCAGGAGAGATCATCGCCGACGACTACGCGCTCACCGTTCCGGCAGACGCCGTCCCCGGAATGTACAGGCTGATCACAGGTCTCTACATCTGGGAGACCGGCGACCGGCTTCCTACACGTGGAACGGGCGCCACACCAGACAACCAAATTGTGTTGGCCACGTTTTCCATCACAAGAGCGCCCTGATGGAAATTTGCAGCGAAAAAACGCGCGTCCCGTCGAACCGGCCAACGGGCGCTTTTATTCCGCCGATGTGGACGGCTCAGGAATCTGTTCCGGCGGCACCAGGGCCTCGATGACAATGTCGCCAAAGGGCTGCGCCTGTTGTGCCTGCACTGCGCGTTGTTTGATGAGTTCCAAAATCGCCTGCAAGGTGACGACAGCCTCGACGCGCGTAGGCCGCTGACTCAGAAGTGTGCGGTAAGTCACGGTCACGGCGCGGGTGGAAGATTTAGCCCAACGGATCAGGCGCTCGCGGATCAGGCGAATCTGTTGGACTACGGAGATGCGTGGGCGTTGGATCGCTTCTTGAGGCAGTGGACCCTCGGCAGGGAACAGCACGGCCTGGGCTGCCGCGCGCAAGTCCGCGGGCGTCACCCCCGACAGGTCGAGGGTAAAATGCTGGGGGCGCGGTAGCGTCCCGACGTGGACGTAAGCGCGTAAGCCGGCCTGGTCGCGCTCGCGGAGCCACTGGGCTGCTTCCTTGTACTGCCGGTAGGCGCGCAGTTGGCGTATCAGTTCATCGCCGACGTCCTCTTCATCCCGTGCCAGCCGCGCCGATTCCGGCGGTTTGGGCAGCAACGCCCGCGACTTGATCCACAGGAGGCGCGCGGCGACGGCCAGGAAATCTGCTATGACCTCGATCTGCATCTTCTCGCGCAGCACATTCACCTGCGCCAGAAATTCGTCGGTCACTTCTGCCAAAGCAACCTTCGTGATGTCCAGCTCATTCTTCTC
This sequence comes from Chloroflexota bacterium, assembly GCA_022707725.1. GTDB lineage: Bacteria > Chloroflexota > Anaerolineae > B4-G1 > SLSP01 > DSWT01. The sequence goes on from JAKJAB010000121.1 coordinate 8,438, forward strand.
GATGAGGTGTAACAGCAATTCCAGCGGTCCTGCGAAGATGGGCGTGGTGATTTCATAGCTCATAGCTGTGCGTTTCCTGTTTCCGAGATGTCTGAAGGATAATCGAAAAGTGGAAATGTTCAAGTTGGAGATGTAGGCGTTGCTCCTTTATTCGCCGATTCGCCGATTCGCTGATTCGCTTACTCGCCCATCTATGGTATCATTTGGGATAATGGTTGGGATAACGATGGAAAATTGTTGCGACTCCCTGACTACTTGACTATCAGGCTACGCTGGGAAAACTGTGGATATCCTGACTCCGGTGCTGCTATTGCTGGCTGAACTGTTCGTCGTCCTGGGGCTATTGCTCTGGGCCGACCGCTG
>JAKJAB010000121.1:8864-9133 GCA_022707725.1 Chloroflexota bacterium
CCTCCCGCGCCGGGTGGGCAAGCGCATCCAATTGGGCTTCGTGCCGGTACGGCAAACCGACTTCATCCGCGCCAGTTTCATCGGCGCTGCGCCTTTATTGTGCGGTGGATTGGCCGTCGTCGCGTTGGGGTACAAGGTTTTCGGCGCGCCGGAGGTTATTGCGGCGCTAATAGCGCAGGATTGGCCGGCGGCATTGCAGGGCCTTGCTGCCGCGTTCCAAGCCCCGGATGTGTGGATTTGGGCCTATCTGGTCTTCGCCATTGGCAACA
>JAKJAB010000122.1:0-2691 GCA_022707725.1 Chloroflexota bacterium
CATGATTTCCATTTCGCCGCCGGCCGCTTTGACCGCATCTTCGATTCCGCTGATGGCGTAAGCTGACGCCGGCGTGCCGCCGAAGGGCATATCCATCACGCGCACCCGCCGCGCGCCGGCGCCCAGGCAGAGCCGCACCAGCGCGGCGACCACGTCGGGGCTGGTGGTGGCGGCGAATTCCGGCGGGTTGTATCGTGGCCCGATTTGACGAAGCGCTCGATGCCGCCGATGGCCGCCAGCGCTCGCTCCGTGATCGTCGCCGGATCGCTGCCGCGCGCGACGGCCAGATACGCCTGGTCGCCGGTGGGCGCTGGAGCTGCAGGACGACCGGAATCCTCATCACCGCCAGGTTTGGCCGTACATCCCGATCCTAGCAGGGCGGCGCTTGCTGCAAGCAGACCGGCCCACTGTAAAAACTGTCGTCGTGTCCAACGTCTCATGTTAACTTGACCTCCACTTTATGAATCGCATCCGGCTTGTGCTCGCCCAATCCTAACGAGGCGGCATATTCCAGCCAGGCCGCGACCTTCTTGGTAGCAGCGGCGGAATTGTCGCCGGTTGCAGCGCGCGCGTCGGTGTATAATCCCATCCCGACGGCGTCGTGCGCTACCGGGTCGAAGCTCATCAGGATCGAGTCCCCGGTGACGGCGTTGTTCCAATTCTGCGTGCAGATGTTCAGCGCATCGCCGATGATCAGCCGTGTACGGTCGCGGATTGGTCCAAGGGCGTTGAGCGCGCCCAATCCTGTTCGATATTCCCGTGGTACCGTCCCGGTTGGTCGAATGTGCCGTAGTGGTTCTTCAGCGCGAAGCTGATGCCGCTGGTCCCGTGCGTCTTGAGCAGTAGACCGGATCGGGGTTTTCTTCCAACAGGTGGATGCAATGCTGCGCCTCTGGTGACGTCTTTTTTTGATGGAGCAGATACGCGAACAGATTGCACAGTCCTTCTTCCACATCTTCCGGAAGATCGGCGATGCGCTGCACAAACAGCCAGACGTGCCCCAACTCGTGCGCCAGGACGTTTTCGAGGTAGGTTGGCGGCAGCCCGCCCAGGACGAGGATAGCTTCGATAGTGCGCCCGACTTCCTGACTGCCGCGTGTCGCTATCTGTTTGAGCGTTTGACCTTGCAAGCGCGCCAGCGGACCGGCCATCCCATCCGCCGTGAGCCGGGTGAGGGGGACCATTTCTAGCGGAATAGGAACCTGGCGCGTGTCCAGGTCGTAGCGCACCATCTGCGCCTGGACTTGCCGCATGATCGCCCGCGCTTGCTCCTGGTCGTCCACCGCCTGTTTGCGGCACAGCAGGCACACAACACGTCCGTCCTGGTATTGTTTTCCGCCGCCGGTCAATCGTTTGCACACCGGACGTTGGCAAATGTAACACTCCGGGTATTCCACCGCGTGACGAGCGCAGTACATCTCGCCCCAAAAGGTCTGGATGTACTGGCCTTCGATATACTCGCCGCAAACGGCGCAGCGTTTGCCGAACTGCTGTTTGTGGCAATCTGGATGGTAGGCCCGGCCTTCGTAGTTGACGTATTGCCCTTCGATGAGTCCACCGCACACCGCGCAGCGCAAGCCGAACCGCTCCTGATGGCAGCGCGGGTGGTAGACTGCGCCGTTGTGTTCTGCAAACTGACCCTCAATCGGCTTGCCGCATGCCGCACAGCGGAAACAGTCCGGGTGCCAATCCCGACCGAGCGTCTGGACATAATATCCCGTAATCCGCCGCCCACACCCCGCGCAGACACGTTCCCCACTCATTCTTTCCTCGTTACTCGTTACCCATTACCGATTTTGGATCGAAACTCCGGCTTGCCCTGGATACCCAATCGCAGGCGAAACAGCGCCCCCGCGCCGGCGCCCTCACGCGCTCTTTGGTCGCCGCCGGCCGTGGTCACATAGATGTCGGTGTAGTCCGGCCCGCCAAAGGTGACACAGGATACCTTACGCGCGGGGAATGCGATGCGCAGCGCCTCCTTGCCGTCGGGCGTGTAGCGCACCAGCACACCGCCATCCCAGCGCGCAGACCAGACGTAGCCTTCCGCGTCCACTGTCATACCGTCGGGTACGCCCTCACCGTCGGGTGTTTGCACGAAGACGCGCTGGTTGCTGATCGCTCCAGTCGCGCGGTCATAGTCGAAGCGATAGATGTTGCGCGTGGGCGAGTCGGTGTAGTAGAGGTGTTTGAGATCAGATGTGAAGCCCATCCCATTGGAGACGCCGATGCCATCCAGCAGTTTGGTGAGCATCCGGTCGGGATCGAGCCGGTACAACCGTCCCAGGCGGGATTGGGTAGGCATCGTGCCACAGAAAACGCGCCCCTCTGGGTCAGCGATGACGTCGTTGAAGCGTGTGGTCGCTTCGTCCGGAATTTCGTCAATGACGGTGGTGAGTTCGCCCTCACGCCAGAGCTTGACTGCGCCCCGCGCCATAAACAGCAGCAACGCGCCGTCTTCTTGGAAAGTGAAGCCGCCAAGGGCCTCCGGACTCTCGAAGCATTGCTCGTGTTCGCCGGTGGCCGGGGTGTAGCGGAACAGCCGCCCTTTGGGAATATCCACCCAGTAAACGCGCTGCTCGTCCGGGTGCCAGAGCGGGCCTTCACCGGTGACGCAGGCGTAATCGGCGATGAGTTCTGGCGTGATGGCGGTGGCTGTGGGTTGCAGCGTCGGTGTGGATGTGGGGACAGAGG
>JAKJAB010000122.1:2701-5695 GCA_022707725.1 Chloroflexota bacterium
TGTCGGAGCCGGCGTCGCTTCCGGCGTGAGCACGCGAGCGCAGCCGGCCAGCACGCCGACCGCTGCGAGTTTGAGCAGATCGCGGCGTGAGAGGCGGCGAGAGCCTGGGATGAGCGACTTATGGTCTATCATCTTGCCCCATACTCACGGCAACACGGCGGCCTTCCGCAACGGTTTCGACCACGGTGAAACAGTCCGTCCCCACGTAGAATTCGGCTTGCGATGTCATCTGGCGGGTCGCCGGATCGAGTGCGTCGCACCAGTCCGGCCCACACAGCGATACAAGGTCGTCATACAGGATGTCGCTGAACTCTGCTGTGATGTAGACCGCGCAGTGCGAGTTTTGCAGCTCCGCGATGCTGAATGTCACACCGGGCTGCTGCTGGCCGTTGAAATGAATGTTATTGATCATTAAGCTTTGCAGGTCGCGCTCCAGGGCTGCCAGGGGAAGAGCGCCTTGCTTTGTTAGCCGGCGCAGATGGCCGCCTGGTTGCGCTTCTGTGTCGTACACATCAACGGTGCGCCCGGTCAGGGCCAGGTAGTAGGCGCAGCTCAAGCCTGCCGGACCGCCGCCGATCACAGCGACACGCTGCGGGTTCTCGACCAGGCTCGGGCGCAGCCAACCGGCGCGGCCTGCGGTTTCGCACACCCAGCGTTCGAGTTCCGCGATGCGCACGGCCGTTCCAGCGAAGGACTTGCGATAGCAGCGTTTCTGGCACAGGTCGTCTGCCGCGCAGACGTAGCCGCACACTTCGGCGAACGGATTGCGCTCGCGCAGCAGCCGCGCCGCGCCGATGTAGTTGCGCGCTTCCATCCGCCGCAGAAAGCCGGGGATGTCGGTCCCGGCAGGGTATCCGGCGACGCACGCGGGATGTTCGCAGCCCTGGCATTGTGCCGCGGCCAGATGCGCGTTATCTGGCGTGATGGTGTCACCAACGTGGAATGGGGGGCGCGTGTAAGGCAGCTCGACAAACTGCACGTACTGTTGGGGGAACTTGCGCGTATCGTATTCGCGTCTGTGGAGATCGTGTAGTACCATATTCGCCGCGCCGACGCCGGAAACCATCGTGGCAGGCGCGCCAGTGCCCATCACCGTCGAGTCCCCGCAGACGTAAAGGTTCTTCCACTCGCTGCGGGCGTGGAGCCGTTTCAGCATATGCTGGCCGATGGCGTTCTTCGGGCCACCGACTGCGCCGCCATTTTTGAGCATGTAACGCTCAAGCGTGGTCGGCGTTCCGACGATCAAGGTTTCGATGTGGCTGCTGAAGCCGGGGTAGTGCTGGTCAATCTGGGCGATCATCCGCTTGGTTTCTTGCTTTTTCAGGTCACGATAAGCCTTGGAGTGGTATTCCGGGCCATCCGGTGACGGCCACTCTTGCATATTCGGCGCAATTGCCATCACGGCCAGTTTGCCCGGCGGGGATAAAGTGTGGTCGACCAGGGCATTGATGTAGAGCGTCAGGTCGGAATGATCGATGACGGCCCGATTCTCGATGAAAACCTCCCAGGGGAACACGTCTTCGGGCAGCGCCGTGCGGTCAGTGACCATGTACAGCGTCATGCTGGGGAAGGTGGGGATGAGCGATTGTGCCCACGCCAGGCGTTCTGGCGGAATGTGCTCCGGGCGTACCAGTTTGCCGTAGAGGTTCCACACGGTGGCGTTGGCGATGACGCGATCCGCCATAATCTCGACGCCATTCGACAGCCGCACGCCATACGCGCGCCCATCGCGGATCAGGATTTCGTCTACCAGATGATGGTAGAGCGCCTGCCCGCTGTCGCGCTCGAAGGCTTTCTCGATGATGTTGGGCAGCATTTGCGCCCCTCCGGCGGGATAATAGACACCGCCGATGTGGTCAATCATCAGCACAGACAGGCCGCGTTTCGCCAGCAGACTGGCCGCCGTCATCCCGCCCAATCCCGCGCCGACGACGATGACGTCGTAGCGCTTGTGTAGGATGCAATCCTCTCGTATCTTCATTTTACTCTACACCAGTGCTCTTTTTCCCATCCAGAACTGCTGCCAATTACCCTTGCTGGTTTGCAGGGCGATGAACGTGTACAGACTGGCGGTGATAAAGAGCCCTAACGCTATAGCCAAGAGAGTCCAAAAGATGGAATATAGCACCGAATTTTCTCGGTAGACAACCCAAACTGAGAAGAGTATGTAATCTGTACACAGATTCAACGGCTCAATATGGCGCTAGTTTCTATTGGCAACAGCAGCATGATGGCTGTTATGCCGATCAAGGCAATGATTTTTGCAATGCGCATCTTGGCCTCCGTCTTTATAAAACTAAAATCACACCGAAGGCAATTTCGATCAACAGGCTGACGCTGTTGGACTGCACGACGGAATTGTCCAGGATGAACATTGAGACAGCGCGGACGATGGCAATGCCCAGGTAGGCGATCCCGAGCATCTGGTATGCTGCCGGAGCGTTGAGCAGCAGTGGCGCAACGCCCAGCGCGATGAACAACCCGCCCAGGATGGCCCGGATTTCCGAGATACCGCGTGGCTCCGTCGGTTGCAGCCCGGTGAAGCCGGTGATTGAGCGGGGGCGCAGTAGCGGAATCAGCCCGGTGGCAATCGTCGCCAGGACGGCAGCGATTTTAAGGGCTTGTAGAATTGGCATAGTTTTCCTCCTCAATTGTTTAACCTCGAAACTACACGAATTTTCACGGATAGAAATCAAAAATTCGTGCAGATTCGTGGTAAACTTTGATAAAACAGAGCGGATGCTTACGGCGTCGATACTCGTTTGCATCCGCCCTGGTGTTCAATGCTCAACGTTGGTTCAGGCGTCCAGCAATCCTTTGCGCAGCCCCAGTGGAAGCGGGGCCGGGCGTTCGCACGTGCTCTCCAACGTCACGCGCCGGCCGGCGTTGGCGGCGTCGTGGATGGCGTGCATGATGTCGAGGACGTGGTAAGCCAGCTCCCCGTTGGCGCGGTGTGGACGCCCGGAGCGCAGCGCGTAGGCCATATCCGCTACG
>JAKJAB010000122.1:5705-9104 GCA_022707725.1 Chloroflexota bacterium
CCGGCTGTTTTCCGCGTAGCCGTGCGTGAGCGGGATGTCGCTCCATTCGGACGCGTCCGCCCGGCGCACGCGCACCGGCCCGCCGAACGTGTTGGGATCGGGGACGCTGAGCGTGCCCTCCGTGCCGTAGATTTCGATGCGCGGCAGTTCGGCAGCCCACACGTCGAAGCTGGTGATGATGGTGCCGACCGCGCCGTTGGCGAATTCGAGCGTGCCGACGACGTGCGTAGGCACTTCCACGTCGACGATCGTACCGTGCAGCGGTTGGCTGGTGATGGTGCGCGTGGGGAAGGTGATGCGGGTTGTCCCGCTGACGTGCTGCACCGGCCCCATCAGGTTGACCAGCGCCGTGAGGTAGTACGGCCCCATGTCGAACATCGGCCCACCGCCGACTTTGTAGTAGAACTCCGGGGCCGGATGCCAGCTTTCGTGCCCGTGACACATCATGAACGCCGTCGCGCCAATCGGCTCGCCGATCCAGCCGTCGTCGATGAGTTTGCGGCAGGTCTGGATGCCGCCGCCGAGGAAGGTGTCCGGCGCGCCGCCGACGCGCACACCTTTCGCCTTCGCCGCCGCCAGCAACGCCTTGCCCTGTTCGCGGGTGATGGTGAGCGGCTTCTCGTTGTGGACCGACTTCCCGGCTGCCACTGCTGCCATCGCCACCTCGTAGTGCGCGTTGGGGATGGTGAGGTTGACGACGATCTCGATGCCGGGATCGGCCAGCAGTTCCTCCACCGTGCAGGCGCGCGCGATATGATGTTTCTCCGCCTGCGCGCACGCTTTCTCCATCACGAGATCCGCGCACGCGACTGTGTCCAGAATCTCGAAGACTTTATCTGCCTGCAAGTAAATCCCGCTGATGTTGCCGCAGCCGATCACGCCGATTTTTGTTTTGGTAGTCATTGCTTTCTCAATCCTTTCAGGATGCAAGATGCAGGATGCAGGAAAATCTTGCCTATTGCCTCTTGCCCCTTTACTTACTCGCCCACATCATTCCGCGTTTCACCATTTCGAGCGCCTCTGGCACCTCGAAATCCTTCGCCACGTGACCGACCGAGGCATAGAAGACGCGACCCTGACCGTACATCCGCTTCCATGCGACGGGCATCACGACGCCGTCGATCCAGTAGGCATGATCACCGTTGAAAGTGGTCGTCGCCAGCACCTCGTTGGAAGGATCGACGTGCATGTAGTACTGCTCCGAATGCATATCGAAGTCTTCCAGACCGGCCACGATAGGATCGTCGCTGATGATGTTGACGCGATAATCGATGACACCACCGGGATGAGCTACCCATTGCCCACCGACCATGAACTGGTATTCGACGTTGTTGCGAAATGAATCGCCCATCCCGCCATGCCAGCCGGCGATGCCTACGCCACTCTTGACGGCGTTCAGCAAGCCCTGTTCCTGCTCACGGGTAATCGTGCCCATCGTCCACACCGGCACGATCAGATCGAGGCCCATCATCTTGTCGGTGTTCAGGTAGACGTCAAGGTTGTCGAAGACCTCGACCGTATAGCCCTGGGATTCCAGATACGGCGCGAAAATCGCCACACACTGATCCGGCTCGTGACCCATCCAGCCACCCCACACCAAAATTGCTTTTTTCACTTTCGATTCAGACATGTATAGCTCCTTAAGCCAGTATAGAATTTGGCGGGGAATGTCGGCAGGACATCCCCCGCACATTTGAGGGTATTCTACACTGAAATCGAGAGGGCGAAAGTCTCAGCGTACAGCCTGCGCCAGTTGTTTTCCTAACGCACGGCAGGCTTCCAGGATGGGGGACGTCGGACGTCCTGCTGATACGACGGTGTTGCCCACCTTCGTTCCCATCTGCTTGAACAGATCTTCAAAGGGGCGTTGCGCTCGTCCGCCGCCGCCGTGGGAAAGGAAGAGCGCATAGGGTTTGTTCGATAGTCGCGCGGCGTTGGTTTTCTTTCCGATGTACCAGTCATCCAGGAAAACCTTCAGCGTGCCTGCGAAATAGCTGAAATAGTCCGGCGTGCCAAAGGCAACGGCGTCAAAGGCGCGATAATCATCTGTCGTGATGCGGCGCGCGTTTGTGTTGATCAGCGTGACGTTGGCACCAACGGAGCGCGCGCCCTCGGCGACAGCTTCGGCCATCGCGCCGGTGTTGCCGTATTCTTGCGAATGATAAAGTACCAAAACTGAACTCATAGACGCCTCCTCATATTCAATAACCGTATCCTCTCAAAAATCTGGGGGTGGGGGTTGGGGGGCGGGCCACACCCGCCCTCCAACCCCCACTTCACCCCTTTTTATTGAGGTGATATCAATAACCGCTGATCACGTTAATCGACGCGAATTTTGTTGAAATTAGCGCAGATTCGCGTGATTCGCGGTTGAAATTCCCCTATTTTGACGGCAGATTCGCTAAATCCAGGTCGCAGCCGAAACTGGCGACGCGCTCCAGGAATGCCTGAGAAAACGGCGACTTCTCGCCTTCGTGGATGATCCATTGGGCGTTGTACATATCCTGGTGTAGGTTGGCAAAGACGACGAAGTAGGTATCCTCCGAAACCAGTTCGAGCAGCACACACCGGACTTCTGTGGGCGGGTAGGGAATAGGGCGCCCCATACGGAAGCTGCCGCTTGTCGTTGTGGTGGATGGGGCACTATAGCCGGGTGTATTCAGGACTGTGTCTGTGATGCGATCGCCGGCAATATAGGGGCTGGGGCGCGAGCTTTGGTAGCTACTGGCGGTCTCGTCCACGGTATAATGGGGTGAAACGTCGCTGTATGTGTGAAAATTCATCCCTTGGGTGAAGTTGCCAGGCGTGCGCGCTTTCGCAACTTGTTCGATAATCACCTGTTGTCCTAATGTCCATCCCCGTTGCCTTATGTAACTATCCGTGATGTCTTCCCAGGTTGCCGGGTTTCGTCCGGGACTGTGGGCCAACGCCAGCGTCAGTCCGACGATGAGCACAACTGCCACGACCAACGTGATGAACACCACCCATGTCCGTTTCATAGCGCCTCCTTTCAGACATTGTGATACTATGATTGTCCACCGGAGATAAGAATAGTCAATAGCACAGGCCCCGCAACGTTTGTGGGGCCTGTGTTAAATCGTGCCGGGGTGTTGCGGACTTAGGCCATGCGGACGCCGGTCAGCTCCAGTTCACCGGCGAAATGGCAGGCGACGGTGTGGTTGTTGCCCATATCGCGCAGCATGGGCGTTTCGGTGCTGCACACGTCTTTGGCATAGCGGCAACGCGGGTGGAAATAGCACCCTGACGGTGGGTTGGAGGGGTCGGCAACCTCGCCTTCCAGGTGGATGCGATTTTTACGATCACGCAAATTCGGATTGGGGATGGGCACGGCGGACATCAGGGATTCGGTATAAGGGTGCAACGGGTTCGTATAAATCA
>JAKJAB010000123.1 GCA_022707725.1 Chloroflexota bacterium
TCTCGATCCCGTACATGCCCGCGCGGTAATGCAAGCTGAAACGCTGCGGTCCGCCGATCTCCGGATAAGCGACGCTCAGGTCGCCACCCGCTGCCGATGGCCCCCACGTTGGCGTCGGGGTGATCGTCGGGGTGGACGTGGCCGTCGACGTGGCAGTCGCCGTCGGGGTGTCTGTGGGCGGCGGGGGTGGCACCGGAATCGTCAATTTCTGGCCGACGCGAATAACGTCGGAGCCTAAACTGTTGGCGGTCATGATTTCGTCCACGGTGACGCCATAACTTTTGGCAATCCCGCCCAGCGTATCGCCGGCCTTCACGGTATAGACGACTTTGTTGCTCTCATCGGGCGACGGGGTCGGCGTGGCGGTCAGCGCCGCCATCGCCTGCTCGTCCAGGGGAATGCGCAATTCTTGATCCGGGTAAATGATATCCCCCGCGATGTCATTCGCGGCAGCAAGTGCGGCAGCGGGAATCCCATAACTATAGGCGATGCCGGAAAGCGTATCCCCAGATTTGACAGTGTAGGTGATGTAGTACGTGATCGAGGTCGGCGTGGGTGAAGGCTCCACTTCGGGCGTGGGCGTGGGCAAAGACAACGCAGTGTCTCCGGTTTCACCAGACATCCCTGTCGCGGTGGGTAAGGGGACAAAGGTCAGGGTGACAGCCGGCGTGCCGGACTCCGGTTCCGGCGCAGGGCGCAGCAACAGGAACACCGAGACCAGGACAAAGAGCAAAACACCCAGTCCTATGGCTAGACCAACCAGAATATCCTTGCGGCGAATCGACTTTTCTTCAATCATCGCTACTCCGACTATGCGAGGCACGCACCCTTCTTATATCACATCTTGACAAAAGTTCACTTCTACCGCGCGGCGATCACTCTCCCGCCACCAGCCGAACGTCATCAATGAGAACGTAGGTATTGTACCAGTTGTCATAGCGATTGTGAACCTCGAGTGATAGGTTCACCCCGGTGCCACCTGGGCCTAAGTCGATGTCAGCAGTTTGCCAACCCAGATCATAGAGAGGAACCTCACAATAGTTAAAATAAGCCGGGTTCTGGTTGGCGTCACGGAATTTCAGTGCACCATCCACGAAAACGTCAAAAGTATCATACACATCGGTCAAAGCGCGATTAAGGTCATTCGTAAAGATGCGATAGCGAAAAAGAAGGTGCATCGATTGTCCTGCCGGCGCGCTCGGTACAAAAAAATACTGCCGGATGCGCCCGTATCCTATCGGGACATCTCCATCATCACAAACATAATCCGGATCCCCGATCAAAGCGACGGGGTTATCGGCGTTGCTCGGATCGCGCGCCGCTGACGCTCCCAGAACACCCGAAACCGCCCACCCCGCCAGGCCGTCGGAGAAATCGCTGTTTGTCAGCGGCGGCGCATAGGTGCGCATGATCAGCGGCAGGTAGATATAGGTAAACTGCGGTTTCTGCTCGCGGACGACGGCTATGTCTTTGGCCGCAACCGCCATGTATGGCTCGCCCTCATAGATCAACGTCACCGTGAGCGTGGTGGTATTCACGACACCGGGACTGGCCGTAATGGGCACCGTCAGCCGGATGCCCATCGTCATCGTCTCGCTCACACGCAGCGGCAGCGGCAACCCCACCGTCGTCCCTTCCGGATACGCCGCGTTGAAGAAGTCCACGGGCCAGCCTTCGGAGGCCACAGCCTGAAAACCGACAAAGACATCCACATCGCCGGTATTGCTGATGGTGTGCACGTACTCCACCACGGTATCAGGATCGACGTCCACACTGTAGCCAGGCGAGACTGCAATCGTCGGCAACCCCGGCGACTGCGCGGTGGCAAGGTTCCCTCTGGATAATGCCACCAACACCAGGAACAAGGCTAGCGCGCTCATGCCACAAACGAGCAATACGCGTTTTATGGTTCTCATCGTTCTTCTCCTTAATCAACTAGAAATCACGGCTGTGATGTTTCAAGCGTGTTGACCTGAACAATGATCACGCTGATATTGTCATTACCACCAGCCTGGTTGGCGGCTGCGACCAGTTGTTCACAGGCCGCCTGCGGTGAAGGCGCAGCATGCCACAACGTCCAGATGCGCGCATCGGGAACCATCCCGCTCAGTCCATCGGAACACAGCAACAGCGCCTCGCCGGGCGCGAGCACCTGTTCGAAAACATCGAAGTCCGCTTTGGGCTTGTCGCCGACGACCCGGTAGATGACGTTGCGCCGTGGGTGTTCGCGCGCCTCCTTTGCAGTGATGTGCCCCGCCGCCACAAGTCGCTCGACGAGTGAATGATCCGTCGTAATCTGCGTCGCCCCATCCGCCGACAGCCAATAAGCGCGGCTGTCACCGATGTTGGCGATGGTCACATGTCCTCCAATCGCCAGCGCGAGCACCAACGTGCAGCCCATGTCGCTGTCGGCAGCCCGACGTTGCGTATACACGGCCTGATTCGCAGCTACCACAATCTGTTCGAGCCAGATGCGGGCATCCGGCAGCTTGCCCTCGGCCTCCAGGCGCAAGCTATCCACAGTCTCCTGGATCGCCTGGATCGTCAACTGGCTGGCAATATCGCCCGCGGCATGGCCGCCCATCCCATCGGCGACTGCGTACACCCCCACCGGCAAGCCTAACGTCGCAAAACGGGCAGTGAGATCGAGGGGCAGCACGCTGTCTTCATTCAATGTGCGCATTCGGCCTACATCGGTAAGCATCCCAACTTGCACATGCACATTTTCAGGCGCGTGCAGACCTCGTAGAGCGCCCTCAAGCACCGCTGCAAACACGTTAGCCGTCTTTCCCATCTCCTGCGCGCGCACAAACAGCGTGACTAGCGGGTCGGCGGCGGGCGCGCCATTCGCTGCTGTACTGCTGGATGCCGCGCTATCGGACGGCATCCCCAGCAACGCGAGTAACAAAGCCGCCAATGCGCGAACGTTCTCCGCGAAATAGGTCTCGGCCTGGGCGTGAACTTCACGCGGCAGCAGCGAGACATTGTCGATGCACACATACCGCGCCAGGCTGTCGCCGGTCACGATATGCTCGAGGTCGATCTTCTGCAGGGTGACGTAGTGTTGGTGCAAATACGCCATCCCCTGCGCCAGTGCAACGCCCCATTGCAGCACCTTCTCGATGGGTTGTGGGGAGGTCACATCCTGCGCCCGTTTGAAGATGGGGTCGACACGATAATGGCGCGGAGGGTCGAACGCCGTATCCGTGAAGACATCTTCGGGCAAGATCAAAGCGGGATGGCGCAAGCGCAGCGCCATTAGTTCCGCCGAAACCTGGAACATCTGCGCATCTTCGGTCTCCCGCATCAGAAATTTCGGGTAGATCAGCGTGATTCCGCGCAAATCGGCTCCACAGCGCGTGCAAGAGCGCGTCTCTTCGCCGCCAATCGGGGCATCGCAATACGGGCAGCGGCTGAGCGGCGTCGTGCCACGCACAGCGTAGCTGTTCTGCATCGCGTCCGGCATCTCCGCAGCCGCATGAACGTTGAGCACCAGGTAACGCCCCTCGCCCGCCAACGTCCGCTCCGGCAACACTTCCAGCACAGCGCCACGCGTGTTCGTGCGGCCCAAGGCGGCGTCCGGCTGCGGATTTCTGAACCGCGCACACAAGAGCAGGACACCAGTCAACAACACGCCGGCGACCAGCAATCCGCCCATCAACGCTGCCGCCAAACGCCCGGGGACATCCGGTTGCACACCAGGCAGATGACACGCCGAGAGCGTCATAGCCAGGCTAACAAGCCACAGCACGCGCCAGGCAAGAGCGCGCGATCGATTACTGCTGGTTTTCATCTGTCCTGGCCCCCTTCAGCCGCTGCAAAGACGCCAACAGCGCCACCATGTACGTCGCCCGCGAGCGCACGTGCTGGCCTTCCTGGTTGGGGAAGCGCGTGGCTAGCGCAATGGCGCGGGTGGCCCACACGCGCGCTTTTTCGTAATCCTGCCGCCGCCGGAAGAGATCGGCGCCGATCAAGTAGAGGCGCGCGCCGCCCAACGTCCGTTCGACGCCGGAACGGGCCAGACCACGCTCGACCACGGCCAGCGCAGGCGCATAATCGCCCCGCGCCTCCAAGGCGGTCGCCTCGTGGTAGTCCAGATCCGCCAGACGGGCGATGTCGTCCGGGTTTTCCGGCTCAGCGGGCAGCATCGCGCGGGCGGCGTTCAGGTGGGAGAGCGCAGCGTCGTAATCGCCGAAGCTGATCAGTGTATCACCCAGGAGGTGATGCGCCTCGAAGCGCGCTTCCGGCACGGCCAATCCACCGGCGTCCGCGGCCTCCAGCACACGCTCAAGCGCCTGGCGCGCCTGCACTGCCAGATACGAGCGCACGGCCTGTTGTCCCAATTCCAGATTCACCGCGACCGCTTCTTCCCACATGCGCGCTTCGTAAGCGTGATAGGCCATCAACGTGAGCCAGTTGGGAGCGGCTTTTTCGCGGTAATAGCCGAGATACTCGGTGAGCCTTTGGTGGATGAGCCGCTGGATCCGGTGTGGCAGCCCCCGGTAAGCCACTTCGCGGACCAGCGGTTGGCGGAAGATGAGCCATTCGACATCGCGCGGCGCTAACCCGAAAGGCGACAGTTGCGGAATCCGCCGCCGCACCGCCGTATCGCTTTCCTCCCCGTAAGCAGCGACCAGCGTGGGAACCATCATCTCATCACCGACGGCCGCTGCAGCGCGCAGCAAGTGCCGGTCGGGCGGTGAGAGCTGGTCGATACGGCTCTGAATCAACCCGTAGACCATATCAGGCAGCGGGAAGTCCTCCAGCGAACCGGTCAGTTCCCACGAGTGATCGCGCCGGCGCAGCACGCCGGAGTTGATCAGCGCACGCACGGCTTCGGTGGCAAACAGGGGCAGGCCGCTGCTGCGCCCCGCCACCCATTGGGACACGGCTGCGGGCAGCGGCATATCCTCGAAGAGGCGCTGCACCAACGTCTCCATGGCCGCGTCGCTCAGCGGACCGAGAGGCAAATCGATCACATGCTCGTCCGCCGACCAACGTCGCAACACGGGAGCGTAGGCGTCTGCGGTTTCGTCGCGATGCGTCGCTACAAGCAGCAATGGCGCGCCGATCGGCGTGTTGATCAAAATGTCAAGCATGTCCAGCGAGGCCGAGGACATCCAGTGCACGTTGTCGAGGATCAGCAGGCGCGGTTGTTCGCGCGCAGCCTGCTGCCACAGTTCGAGGAACATGGATTGGCGCTGTGTGTCGCGCATCGTCGGTGGCAACGCGAGCACGTCCGGCGAAGGCGGGGCGGTCAGTCCTACCAGCGGCGCGAGCAGGGCCGCCCACGGCGCGACGCCATAGCGCTCCAGCACCGCCTCAAGCGTTTGCTGGCGTGCTTCCGGCGAGGCCGCATCCAATCCCAAAAGCGAGGTGAGAGCCGCATCCCACCCGGCATACGGCAAGTGCGCGGCGTATGACGGTGTCACGCCCAGATGGACGGCAAACCCGCGTTTCTCCGCTGACCGGGTTAACTCCTGCACCAGGCGGCTCTTGCCCACGCCGGCGCTGCCGTGAAGCAGCACGGCGCGAGATTCGCCTGCAAGCACGGCATCCAACACGCGCGTGAGTTGGGCACATTCGTCATCGCGCCCCACAATGGGGATTTCCGACGCCGGCGCACCCAAAAAGACTTGCCGCAATCCACGCGCAATAAAGGGGGCCAGTGGCTCCGCCTTGCCTTTGAAACGGGTGAGCGCGCCAAACTCCCCGGCAATACGCCGCGTGACTGCGGGATGGCCTGAGGTATTCGGGCCAAGCCAGATTTGCCCAGGGGCACATTTGGACATCAGACGGGCGGCCAGGTTCACCTCGTCACCCATCACCGTGTACTCGCGGCGGCGCGCCGTTCCCATATCCCCGCCAAAGACGTAGCCCGTGTTGATGCCGAAACTGAGCGTCCCGCCAAACATCTCCTGCAATTCCAGGGCAGAGAGAACAGCTCGCAGGGGATCGTCTTCATGCCCGTGCGGCGCACCGAAGAGCGCCATGATGTACGCGCCACTCGGCGCCACGGCGATTTTGTTGACAATGCCATCGTAGCGCTGAATAGCGTCGCGGATCTGGATGAAGGCGGTGTTCGGTTCGGCGATGGTCTGCTGCAATTTCGCCTCGTCACCCCAATAGGGCAGCAGATCCGGCAAGCCGGTCACGGCGAGCATCATCACCGTCACCCACCGGCGTTCGCTCCACATGCGGATGCGGTCCAGTGTGGGAGCGGCAACCAGCCGTTCCAGCAGGCTCAGCGCCAGGTAGGGGGTGAGCGCGTCCAGACGGGACAGAAACCACACCAGCAGATCCCGGTCCTCCAATTGCGGGGGCTGCGGGAGCGCCATCACGCCGTGGGCGGAAGGTTTCTCGCGCAAGGCCAGCACCTGGTACAGATCGTCGTTGAGCGGGACGCAGTCTACCAGCCCCTGGCAAGCGTGGAAGGTGCTGATGTCCAGAACCGTTTCGGCAGGCGGCGCGGCGGATTGCGCGCGGCCCATGGTCGCCAAAGGCTGACCGACGGGCAGCAGCTCGCGTCCGGCGCGGTCGCCCAGTCCCAGACCAAGCATGCGTCCACTGCCCATGCCGATAGCGACGCGCAACGGAAAACGCCCAAACGGCGTCTCCACCTCGCCCATCTCGGTCTTCATCGCAGCCTGGAATTCGAGCGACGCGGCCACAGCTCGCAGTGCGTGTTGTTCGCCCTGGAACAGTACCATTCCCGCGTCGCCGCCGAACTTCTGCAAGTCCCCGCCATATTGCGCCGTGATGCGGATCAGAATATCGAGGAAACGATCCACCAGGTCCGTCAACTTCTCGGCCCCTTCGGCCGAGTCGGCCTGGGAAAAGCGCTCCGCCAGTGGGGTAAAGCCGTCGATGTCGGCGAACATCACCGTCCCCTCAAGCGATAGGCCGATGGGGCCGGATACCGGCGCTTCGAGCATCGGCGCGGCGACGGTCATAGGGATGTAGGCGGTGACGACCTCCAGCAAGTCCCGCAGATACAGCAACAGCGCGGGCTGATAGTACAGCAAGCGCTCGAACCAATGGGTAAGTTCCCCTTCATGCCCTGCCAATCGCCCCTGACTGGCATGAAGGGGAAAATCGGTGACCAAACTCATCGCATATCCGTTATTTTTCCTCGACCCGAATGGTTTTGATCAGATCGCCGGGCTTGCTCGTCGTCTGGGGATCGCGGATGCTGATCGACAGCAGCACGTCCAGCCCTTCGGTAACTTTGCCGAAGACGGTGTGCCGACCATCCAGCCACGGCGTCGCCGCGAAGGTGATGAAGAACTGGCTGCCGTTGGTGTTGGCACCGGCGTTGGCCATCGACAGCACGCCGGGACCGTTGTGGCGCAACGTGGCGTCGAACTCATCGGCGAAGCGATAGCCCGGCCCGCCGCGACCGGTTCCGGTGGGATCGCCGGCCTGGGCCATAAAGTCCTTGATCACCCGGTGAAAGGTGGTGTTATCGTAGAAACCCTCGCGCGCAAGGAAGACGAAGTTATTCACGGTGTTGGGGACTTTGGCAGCGTAAAGCTCGATGACGATGTCCCCCTTCTCCGTCTCGATCGTGGCGACATACTGCTTCGCCGGATCGATCACCATCGCCGGGGGGGCGGTGTACATATTGTTACGATCTGCTGGGTTTTTCGGCATAGGTATAGCTCCTTGTGATGTTACTTTCATACGTCCTACCGCTCCTCAATGCGAATGGTCTTGATGAGGTCGCCAGGCGTGGTGGCCGTCTGAGGGTCGCGGACGCTGATCGATAGCAGCACGTCCAGTCCCTCGATGACCTTGCCGAAGACGGCGTGTTTGCCATCCAACCACGGCGTCGCGGCGAAGGTAATGAAAAACTGGCTGCCGTTCGTGTTGACGCCAGAGTTCGCCATCGACAAGACGCCAGGGCCATCGTGCGTCAAGGTCGCGTCAAACTCGTCGTTGAACCTGTAGCCCGGCCCGCCCATGCCCGTGCCGGTGGGATCGCCCGCCTGAGCCATAAAGCCCTCGATGACGCGGTGAAAAGTCGTATTGTCGTAGAACCCTTCGCGCGCGAGGAAGACAAAGTTGTTCACTGTATTGGGGACTTTGTCAGCGTACAACTCAGCGACGATGTTGCCCTTCGCCGTCTCGATGGTGGCAATATACGTTTTCGCTGGATCGATCGTCATTGCCGGCGCTGCCGAGTACATATTGTTCCGCGCAGGTGGGTTGGTGGGCATGTTGGGATTGGCAGCGGACGATTGGGCAGCCGCGGTCGGGACCGCGATTGTCTCCGGCGCCGAGGTTTTGCCGGGCTTCAAAACCGACACCAGCACGACGACCAGCAGGATCACAACCCCGGCGATGCCGGCGATCCACCACCATTTTTGCGTTTTGGCAGGCGCGCCCTTTTTTATCGTGGACGAGCCTGGCTTCCTGGCGGTGGGCGTCTTCTTGGCTGATGAGGACGTGCTGGGGCGCTTTTGCGCCGTGCTTGCATGTTTCCTGGCTGCTGTGCGTTTCTTGGACTTAGACATAGTTCCTCCATACTTAAGTATGTCTGGATTTTAGCCCATTTTGTCGGAAATGCCAGAAGGGGCCGCCCGCGAATATGAAACGAATAAACGAATGGAGCCTGGTGCTGATTGCGACTTGAACTGGGAGCTAAAAGAAAAATCTACGTCCTGTGGATTTTTCAGTGAAGGGCAAGCCGATCAGCAGCGCCAGCGGTCCCCACAACAGCAGCCACATCGTCGCCTGCAGGCCGAAACGCCCGGCGATCAACCCCAGGCCCCAGGGGATGAGCGCCCCGACGAAACCGAAGATGTTGTCCACTGCCATCGACGTGCCGCTCTGTCCCGGCATCGTCGAATAGAGCTGCGCCTTGAGGATCGCGTCCCACCCGGCGTTGAACAGGCCCAACAACCCCAGCAGCGCCAGCTTGACGCCGAATGCAGGCACGAGCAGAAACGCGGGGAACAGCACCAGCTTGATGGCGGCGCTGAGCCGCAGATAGCGCAGCCCCGGCACGCGCTCCAACAGCGGGATGAGCAGCACGTCGCCGAGCAGCCCCACCCCGGTC
>JAKJAB010000124.1 GCA_022707725.1 Chloroflexota bacterium
TTTCCCAGAAGCTCGACGTGCGCATCGGCCAGATGGTGCAGGCCGGCAAGACGGGCGCGCGCCCGTGGCTGGACGACCAGATGAGAACGTTCAACGTCACCGAGGAGACGGCGGCGTGGCTCCAATCGCATCGGGCGCAGCTCAGCGACGCCTACCGCGTCACAATCACAGCGCAGAAGGGCCATTGGATGTTCGTGACGGCGCAGTTCGACGCCGGAGCGGCGCTGACGTGCCGCTTCTCCGGCAACACCATCGTCACCGTAGACCAGTGTTCATTCGACCAGTAAATTTGCCATTTTTAAGGAGCCTCATGCCTGCTTTGCTCAAGTTTCTAATCCGCCGGTTGTTCGCCATTCCGGTCACGCTATTGATCATCACGGCAATGCTATACGGCGTCCTCATGCTGGCGCCGGTCAGTGCCCGGGCGCAGTTGTATATGTCTAGAGGGGAGTCCAACAATCCCAACCTACGACCAGAAGTTTTGCTTCAGCAAATCATCGATAGCCATGGCCTCGACGATCCATATCCAATCCAATACATTCGCTGGATGGGGCGCTTGCTGCGGGGTGATTGGGGTTGGAGTCCTGGATTTCGCGGCGACGTGCTCAAAGCGCTCCTGGCGCGGACGCCGGCCACTGCCGAGCTAACGCTGTACGCCGTTATCCTGCTTATCCCGCTCGGCATCATCGGTGGGGGCCTGGCCGGCGCAAAGGAACACAAAGCCGCCGACCACATCTTCCGCATCGTCGCTTTCATCGCCACTGCCATCCCGTCTTTTGTGCTGGCCCTGGTACTGCTTGGTATCTTCTACGCAGGATTGAAATGGTTTCCGCTGGGGCGCCTCAGCATCAGCGAGCACTATATCGTTACTGGCGCGAATTTCACCCCATACACCGGCCTGCTGACACTGGACGGTCTGCTCAACGGCCGCCCGGAGATCAGCCTGAGCGCGTTACGCCATCTGGTGCTGCCCTGTATCACACTGAGCATGGTACACTGGGCCACCCTGGGGCGGATGACGCGGGCGGTGATGATCGAGGAACTACATAAAGACTACGTCACGGTCGCGCGCGGGAAAGGGTTGAAGGAACGGCTGGTGGTCTGGCGGCATGCGCTCCACAACGCGATGATCCCCGCGCTCAACAGCATCGCGCTCTCCGCGGCTTCCCTGATTACGGGCGTGTTTGTCGTCGAAGTCATTTTTGGTTTTCCAGGCGTCTCGGAGGTGGTTGTCAACTCGATGCGTGGCGCGCCAGACATTGTTGCCGCGATGGGCTTCACAGTCTACAGCGTGCTGCTGGTGATGCCGGTGATGCTGATCCTGGACGTTCTCCAGGCAGTGTTCGATCCGCGCTTGCGGGATACGCTGGGGGAGCAATGACGATCACACGGCGTTTCTTCACCAACTGGCAAAGCCTCCTGGCGCTGTGCATCATCGCTGGTTACGTGATCGTAGCCATCAGCGCGCCCTGGCTGGCCCCACAAGACGACCCACAAAACCCGACGCCGATGCGCTTGCTGCCAGGAATCCGCCCGTCCGCACTCCGCGTCCCAAGCCCGCCGCAACCGGGGGCTGTACTGGGAACCACACCCGGTGGATGGGATATCGCCTATGGCCTGATCTGGGGGGCGCGTCCGGCGCTGTGTTTTGGACTCATTACCACGTTGTTGACGGCGTGTATAGGCGTATTGGTCGGTGCATTCAGTGGCTATCTCGAAGGCGCGGTGGGGCGGCTGTTGATGCGCGTGACCGACGCCTTCTTGACGTTCCCGGCCATCGCGGGTATCGTCCTGTTCCAGTGCGCGTTCCCGTTATTCTTGCGAAAGCTGCAGCTCAACCCGATCATGCTGGCGTTGATCGCATTTTCGTGGATGCCCTACGCGCGTCTCATCCACGCGAACTTCATCAGCCTCAAACACACCGAGTACGCGATGGCGGCCAAAACGACCGGCGCGCCGCCGCTGCGCATCATTTTTCGCCACCTCTTGCCCAACGCCATCACACCCGCCATCGTCCTGGCTGCGCGCGACATCGGCGGGATGGTGCTACTGGAAGCCACCTTCACCTTCATCGGTATGGGCGCGGGGTTGCCCTGGGGCGCGCTGTTGGTCACTTCGCGTGATTGGATCATCGGGGCGGGCGGCAATCCACTGATCTATTGGTGGGTCTTCGCGCCGGCCACGCTCGTGCTGATCGTATTCAGCATCGGGTGGAATTTGCTCGGGGATGGATTGAACACCGCGCTCAATCCACGCGGGAGACGATAGCCTTCAGCAACCAGCTTTCAGCGATCAGCGACGAAAGCTGACGACTGAAAGCTGATAGCTGACCGCTGACCGCTTATCGAGAGCCTTGCATCCGCGGGTCGAGCACGTCGCGCAGGGCGTCGCCCACCAGGTTCCACGAGAGGACGAACAGCACCAGCGTTACGCCGGGGAAGGCAATGATGTACCAGTAATCTCGCAACTGCGTCATCCAGTCGCGGGCAAAGGAGAGCAACTGCCCCCAGTCGGCAAAGCCTACCTCCGCGCCGATGCCGAGGAAGCTCAGGCCCGCGAAGGTGATCGCGTAGCTGCCGATGCGCATCGAAGCCAACACCAGCGTGGGGAAGATGGCGTTGGGCAAGATGTGGCGGAACAGGATTCGGCTATCTCGGACGCCGATCACGCGCGCGGCCAGGACGTACTCCCGCTCCCGCAGCGACAAGATATCGCTGCGCAACAGGCGCGCAAACCCCATCCAGCTAAAAACAATCAACGCGATCGTAGGCGCCAACAACCCTTTGCCCAACCGGGGCGTCAGCACCGCCGACAACGTCATCGCCGTCAACAGGAAGGGGAACGCCATAAACAGATCCGTGATGCGCATAAAGACCATATCCACCCATCCGCCATAGTAGGCGGAGATAGCCCCGACCGTTATGCCGATCAGCGCGCCGCACAGGGTGATGGCCAGGCCGGCAAACAGGGCGGTGCGCGTCCCCCAAATCACGCCGTAGTAGATGTCCCACTGCCCGCTGGCGGTGCCCATCAAATGCACCCATTGGTCCTTGCCGGTGACAGCCTTCCACCAGAACGGCAACGGCGGCTGGCGCAATTTCCATTCGGCGCCGGGCGGTTTGGGGACGTCCCCGTATCCGTCGCGAGGGATATTGTATGGGCTGCTATTGGGCAAAGGGGGGGCCAACAGCGGCGCAGCAGCAGCGATAAAGATAAACAATCCCAATAGAACCAGCCCCGCCACCGACATCGGATTGGTCACCAACCCCTTCATCGTACGGTAAACGTCGTGGCCGAGCCACCGCTCCAACCAGTTGGGGGGGCGGCGCGTTCTGGGCGCTAAAGTCGGCATAGGCATCTCTTGTGCTGTCATTGGTTTATATCTCCTTACACCCTAATCCAGCCGAACGCGCGGATCAACGTAGGCGTACAGAATATCCACCACTACGTTAGCCAACACCAGGATCAGTCCGTTGAATAATACAAAGGCCAACACGGTGATCACGTCCAATTGTGAAGCCGCTTTGGCGGCCGCGGCGCCCATACCAGGGTAGTTGTAAACTGTTTCGATAATGACGACGCCGCTCAACAAGCCCACGACTGTCCCGCCGCCCAGCGTCACTACCGGCATCAAAGCGTTGGGCAGCGCGTGTTGGCGGATGACTGTGCGTTCGCTCAGACCTTTAGCGCGCGCCGTCGTGATGTAGTCCTGGCGCAGCGTTTCCAGCATAGAGGAGCGCGTCACCCGCAGGGTCAGCGCCCACCACAGGTAAGCCAGGGTGATCACCGGCAACACCATATGTCGCAACGCGTCGAGGAAGATATCAACGCGCAGATTCAAGAGCGCGTCGATAGTAATCAATTTGGTATAGTTATGGAATTCAGGGGACATAATGACCTTGTTTGCCCAATCGGAGATGCGGCCCGGCGGGAACCAGCCTGCCCCCGCGTAGAAAGCCATCAACAACAGCAGGCCAAAGACAAAATCGGGGAACGACCAGCCCACGATCCCAAAAACACGCACGATGTGATCGGCCGGCTTGTTATGCCTGACGGCGCCGATCACTCCGAGTAGGATGCCGCCGGCGATCACCGGGAGCACGCTGTACAACGTCAATTCCAGGCTGGCGGGGAAGCGCCGCGCCAACAACTCGGCTACCGGCTGGGAGGCGGTGCGCGAATAGCCCAGGTCGCCACGGAAAATCCCCCCGACACGCTCCACGGTCGTCACGTCGCCTTCTGTGGTGGTTACAGTGGTGCCAAACAACCAGCGCCAGTATTGTTTGTGCCAGGGATCGTTCAAACCATATTTTTTGATAATGCCCTCAAGCACCCGTTCATTGCGGGGCACATCCCGCACGTAGAGCGCGCTGCGTTCCACCGGCGTCAGCGCCATCAGCATCAAGAAGATCAGGAGCGTCACGCCGATCAATAGAAAAGGCACCATAACCACCCGACGGATGATGTAATTGAGCATACTTTCCTCCCGAAAGGCAGGAGAGAGCGACAACCACTCTCTCCTGCACAAGGTTAAGCTTATTGCTTGGTCAGAGTGTAATAGTGAGAATCCCACCCGTAGATGGGGTTGTAGTAGTAGCCGCCCATCCACCGCTGCCAGTAGCTGCGTGTTGTCACCACTGCGCCGCGGATGGCGATGGCGTTTTCGTAGTCCACCTGGGTGATATGCTTGTAGATCTCGGCGCGCTTGGCATTGTCGGTCTCGGCCACGCCCGCCATAACCAGCTCGTTGAACATATCCCACATCTCCTTGGGCATGTTCTGGCGTCCGGCATACGTGCCGATCAAGAAGGGTTGCGCCCAGTTGTGCGGATCGTGCAGGTCCTCGATCCAGCCGCTGACGGCCACCGGCAGGCGGCTGTTGCGGAACTCGGCCAGGTAGGTCGGCCACGGCAGGGCGATGATCTCCAGCCGGAACTTGCCGTCGATGGTGGCGAAGTTATTCTGCAAGATCTGGGTGATGGTCTGGCGGGTCACGTTGCCCGTGTTGTAGGCCACCTGCAAGCGGAAGCCTTTCTCCCAAACCTGACCGTCCCAGGCCAGTTTTAGTTCTTCTTTACACTTGTCCATATCGAAGGCGTACTTCGGCCCGTCGTTGTCGTAGCCGATCATTCCGGGGATTAGGGGGCCGGAGACCTGGACAGCTTCGCCAGCCAGTGCGTCCTGAATGTACGCATCGAAATCGAAGCAGTAGTTGAAGGCTTTGCGGATGTGGATGTCGTTGAAGAAATCCGGGGGGATGCCGTTGCCGTCCAACTGCCCGCTGCCCACGTAGGGGTTGCCGCCCTCGACGTTGAGATCGAAGGTCATGAAAACGTCGGTGCGAGAGACATCCGGCGCGCCCCGGAACAGACGCAGCGGCTGCTCACTCTTGACCGTGCAATCGAAACTGGCAGTATCCAGGCTGTACTCACAGAACTCGCCCACGAGCGGGTCGACCTGGGAGATATTGCCGCGCGGCACGCTGACAACGTCCGCGTCGCCAGCCTGTAGCATAGCAAAGCGGGTGCCCCACTCGCTCACGCCCTTGAGCACGATGCGTTCGATGGTCGGTTTGGCGGCGATACCCGCGTCAACCGGCTCGGTGCGCCACCAGTTGGGGTTGATGACCAGGATTTTCTCCTCGCCAGGCGTCCAGCTATCCAGCTTGTAGGGGCCGGTGCCGTTGACCTTGTCGCGCAAGGGGCTGGTTTCAGAGGTCACGCCGTAGTAGTTCTGCCAGGTCGCGCAATCGCCATCCCACGCGCCGTTCTTGATGGCCCAATCCTTGTCCAGGATGGAGCCCCAGCTCTGCGCGATGGTAGCCAGGAACGGCCCCCAGGGGGTCGCCAGGTTGAAGGTCACGGTGCCAGCGGCGTTGTCGAACTCGACGGCGTCCAGCACCATCTGGCAGGCTTCCGCCAATTTGGCGGAAGCGGCCTCTTTCAGGGCTTCCGCGTCATCGTCCAGGCCACCCTCTGGATCTATCAGCTCCGCCACATCGTAGATGCCGATGCCAAAGAAAGGCTCAGTGTATAGCCACTGCGGAGAGTTGGTTCCACCCTGCAACACACCGCGCCGGAAGCTGTAGGCTACGTCTTCAGGGGTCAGGTCGGCGCCATCGTGGAACTTCACGCCCTTGCGAATGTCGAACGTGTAGGTCTTGCCATCCGCGGAGACGTTCCAGCCGGTGGCCAGGGCCGGCACGAACTCGGTCGCGGAAGCGCCCTTGTAGGTAACCAATTGGTCATAAACGTTGAGAATGACAGCATCGCCATCGCTCTCGTAGTTCCAGGCCGGGTCGAGTGTGTCGATGTTTTCGCCAATGGAGACGAACACCATCGTATTCGGGGTGGCGGCGTTGAACTTCACTTCCTTCGTCTCGATGACTTTGGTCGCCTCAGGAGTAGGCGTCCCACAGGCGCTCAACACCATGCTGGCAACAATCAACAAGCCAATGACAGGCCACAACAGTTTCTTGAACATGCTCATCCTCCTTCAGACTAAATTTTAATAGGATTTATACGGCTAAAAAAGTAACATTATTGGATCTGGTTTATACCTATCACCTCCTTTCGTAAAGCGTCAAATCTTAACGGCGCAGTTTCTATAGTTTTACGCGGTTTGCGCCCCAACGACAGTTTTCGGCGTCACAAAGTGACACGCACAAAAATGACCAGGCTCTACTTCGATAAACGGCGGTTCTTCCAGCTCGCAAATATCCCGTACTTGAGGGCAACGTGTGCAGAAGTTACAGCCCTTTGGAGGGTTCGCCGGGCTGGGCAAATCCCCTTCCAGTAGAATACGATGCCGGCTTTCCTCGATCAGTGGATCGGGTACAGGAATCGCAGAAAGCAACGCCTGTGTATACGGGTGCAAAGGGTTGGCATACAGTGTATCCCGATCGGTTAGCTCCACGATCTTCCCCAAATACATCACCGCGACCCGGTCGCTGATGTGCCGCACCATGCTCAGGTCGTGGGCAATAAAAATGTAGGTGAGGCCGAGTTCCTGCTGCAAATCCTCCAACAGGTTTACGACCTGCGCCTGGATGGAGACGTCCAGCGCCGAGATTGGCTCGTCGCAAATGATCAGATCCGGATTGAGCGCCAGAGAACGGGCCAGGCCGATGCGCTGGCGTTGCCCGCCGGAGAATTCGTGCGGATACCGTATCATAAAATCGGGGTTCAAACCTACCAATCGCAGAAGGTGCGCCACCCGCTCACGACGTTCCTCTTTGTTCGCCAAGCGGAACACTTCCAACGGCTCGCCGACGATTTTCAACACGCTCATCCGGGGGTTCAACGAGGCGTAGGGATCCTGGAAAATCATCTGCATACTGCGGCGCATCTCGCGCATCTCGTTGGCCCGCAAAGACGCAAGGTCTTTATCCTTGAAAATTACGTGCCCGGACGTCGGTTCGTAAATGCGAATGATCGTGCGCCCGGCCGTGGTCTTGCCGCAGCCGCTTTCGCCCACCAGGCCGAGCGTTTCCCCACGGTATACATCGAAACTGACGTCGTCTACGGCCTTGACATCCCCAACGTGACGCTGAAGGAGGCCCCGCCTGATCGGGAAATACTTCTTCAGGTTCTCGACGTGCAACAGCACTTCTTTGGAAGATTGTGTAGTTTTGACCGCTTCCGCCATGATTATACCCTCCTCACCTTATCTTTCTCCCAGCACGCGGCGATGTGCCCCACACCCACCTCCTCCAACGGCGGCGTCTCTTGGAAGCAACGGGGCGTCTGGTAATGGCAGCGCGGGGCAAAGGCACAACCTGGCGGCAGCCCGACCAAATCCGGCGGCTCACCGGGAATCGAGAAAAGGCGAGCAGAGGTTCGTCCGCTGTGACCCGGCAATGATCCTAACAATCCAACGGTGTAGGGATGATGGGGATCCGCATAAATCTCCTTGACGGGGCCGCTCTCGATGATCCGCCCGGCGTACATCACATTCACCCGCCGCGCCAGGCCGGCGACCACGCCCAAATCGTGCGTGATCCAGATCACCGTCATCCCAAACTTGTGTTGCAGGCGTTTGACCAGCTCGATGATCTGCGCCTGGATGGTCACGTCCAACGCGGTAGTCGGCTCGTCGGCGATGAGGATGCTCGGATCGCACGACAGTCCCATCGCAATCATCGCGCGCTGTCGCATCCCGCCGGAAAATTGGTGCGGGTAGTCATCCACCCGCTGCGCCGCTTCGGGGATGCCCACCAGCGTCAACAACTCCACCGTGCGTTCGCGGGCGCTGGCTTTATCCATGCCCTTGTGGAGCATCAGAGCCTCCATAATCTGGAAGCCCACCGTTTTCACCGGATTCAGCGACGTCATTGGATCCTGGAAAATCATCGCGATTTCGGCGCCGCGCACCCGGCGCATATCGTCGTCGTTCAGCTTCAGCAAATCCCGCCCTCGAAAAATCACCTCACCTCCGGCGATTTCGCCAGGCGGAATCTGGATCAAGCGCATGATAGAGAGGGCGTGAACGCTCTTCCCGCAGCCGCTTTCCCCCACCACGCCCAACGTATCCCCTTCATTCAAGGTGTAGGAAACGTCATTGACAGCATGGACGAGGCCATCTTCAGTATGAAAACGCGTGGTCAAATTCTTTACTTCAAGTAGGTGTTGTGTATCGGTCATAAAGCTCCTCGTTTGTGATACGCCCAAGATCGGCGCCATACAACTGAACGCCGGGATCATCGAATCCACATCAAAAGAAGATCAATGGAGGGAGTTGAGTCGGGCCATAAGCAAATAATAATCTTATCAGAATATACATTTACCCCATAGAACGATTATTATAGAAACTTTCTCCTTTTTTGCAATCGCAACTATGCAGCATCAACACAGTGCGCTTCGCGCCTTCGCACTATAAGTATAGCACAAATTACAACGGCGATAACCATCATCCCGCGCCAGCACACACGCGCAGCTCTTGCCAAGCCACCTATCTTGAGTAGACTATCTCAGAAAAACGTAACTATTCAGGTGGGGCGCACTTTTACGCCTGCAATGACAGTAGGAAGCGCAAAAACTGCCGTTTTGGGTT